>JANMOR010000179.1:0-2211 GCA_031369435.1 Chitinophagaceae bacterium | reverse complement strand
GCCCTGATGACGGTTCGTATGGTGATGATCTGTGTAATTTGTTTTTCATTTTCATTCACAATCTTTAAGCGTTCATTGATCTGTGAATAATTAACCCCGGCTTTGAGTAAAGTTTTCTCTCCTAAATTTTTGGCAATTCTTACACCGGCGCTGAAACCATTTCGATTGTCTTCAGTTGTTCTGCGTTGTGCGATATAATTATTCAGGTTAGCTGAGTTTGAAAAACTCCGCATCGTATAATCGGGAGAACCATAAACTTCAATATATAAATCGTTCCGGCGAGGGCCATTCACTGTTGGGCAACTTGGGCCAACCGTTCGTTGAGGAACATTCCCTATACGAAAGTCTTTTAATGAATTCTTGTAAGCCGCCACATTTGTAAAACTCAACGTAAATTCTTTTGAAGCCGTTTGTTCACTGGTTTTATCTGATTGGGGCAGTTGCTGATTTAACCCAACTGTTTTATCATCTTTTACTTTTTGCTGTGCATTGATCGTTGTATTTGTTTCCTGAACCAATGAGTTGTTTTGTTTTTTATTTTTTACTGGAGCAACAATATCAGCATGAGAAGTATTATCTGTTGCAACCGATTCATTAGTTCCTGTTTCTGTTTTTGTTTGTTGATCGGTACCGGAAGTTAATGCAGGATTTTTATTCTCCTGTTTTTCTATACCTGTATTGTTATTATTTGTTGATGAGCCCGGTTGTTGTTGATCATTTTCAGTTTGTACAGTATTGGAAGTTTGATTGGTATTATTTGTATTTTTTTGTTCAATAATAGTTGTTAATGATTGTTCATCGTTATTATGTTTTATAACAGAATCCCAGGTAAGGTAAACCATGCCCGACAGGGTTAACAGCACAATGCCGGTTAACCAGAATCGTTTAAAAAAGAAGAAGCCCTTTTTATCGTCTTTTTCTTTTTCACGAATGCGTTCCCATACATGCATGGGTGCACCTGAGTTATGTTGACCCAGTTTGTCTTTTACGAAGTCATCAAATAATTTATCTGTCATACCGCAATGCTTTTTTGCATTTTGAGAATTTCGTTTTGTAAATACCTTCTTGCTTTTACTAATTGAGATCTTGATGTACTGTCTTTTATATTCAACATCACTGCAATTTCTTCATGGCTGTATCCTTCAATGATATGGAGGTTAAAAACCAGTTTATATCCTTCAGGTAACCGATGAATGAGTTTCAATAATTCTGCTTCATTGAGATGCGTATAGGCTGATGGGTCTATGCCGCCCACATTGGCAGCTTCGGGTTGCACCTCATCATACTTCATTTTCTTCTTCTGGCAGTATTTCAAAGCTGTATTCACCACAATCCTGCGAATCCATCCTTCAAACGACCCCTCAAACTTAAATTGTGAAATATTCCTGTACACTTTGATGAAAGCATCCTGCAGCATATCCTCAGCTTCCATCCTGTCGGTGGCATAACGCAGGCAAACAGTCAACATCTTACCGGCAAAGCGTTCAAACAGCTGTTGCTGGCATTGCTGGTCATTTTTGATGCAGCCATGGATTAGTTGGTGGTCGGTTAATATCAGAATTGGATGATTAATTTTTATAAATAGATGCCTGTATATTCATCTTTCGCTGCCCGGCAGGCTAAATACCTGAACAAAACTAACTAAAACCAAAAAGGGCAGCAATAGCTACCCTTCTGTATGTCAGGATTTAAAACTTACATGCCCATATCCATCTTCTTCTGTTTCAGGCTGTTTAACGATGGATCCATTTCAATGGCTTTATCGCATAAAGCCATGCCTTTATCTTTCTGCCCCATTTTCTGGTAACACATACCAATCATATACAAAGCTCTTGCATTCTTATTATCAACCTGCAATACCTGGTCCCAGTTATTAATAGCATCCTGATAACGGCCACCTTTGTATTGCGATTCAGCAAGGGTGTACCTGATAGAAATACTGCTGGGTCTTTTTTCAATTGACTTTTCAAGCATTTCTGTTGACTTGGCAAAATTTCCAAGGTTCATATAACAGTAGGCAACACTTTCAAAATAATCTGCATTCTGCGCCCATCCACGTTGTGCAGCCAGTTCAAACATTGCAATGGCATTTTTATCATCAGGAATGGCATAGTAAACCATGGCCATTTCATATACATAACGTGCATTTTTCTGATCAATCTCAGATGCCTTTTTATAATACGGGATAGCTTGCTTGTAACGCTCCATTTC
>JANMOR010000176.1:0-6414 GCA_031369435.1 Chitinophagaceae bacterium | reverse complement strand
TTTGAAGGACCATTGTTAAGTTTAAAAAGTGTAAATGCCATTGCTCATTATACTGATTGGATTGTAGGTCATGTTCATATTGGTGGTTTGGGATGGAATGGCTTTATGGCATTTGGTATTCTCTATTGGTTATTTCCGAAGATGTGGGGCACAACTCTTTATTCAAAAAAATTAGCAACCAATCACTTTTGGCTGGGCACCATCGGTATTGTTATTTATGCCATTCCTCTTTACTGGGCTGGTTTTGCACAGGCCGGTATGTGGAAACAATTTACAGAAGAAGGTCAACTCAAGTTTCAGTTTCTTGAAACAGTTACCAGCATCATACCCATGTACATCACAAGAAGCATTGGTGGTACCATTTATATCATAGGCGCACTCATGATGGTGTACAATTTATATAAAACAGCTAAGCAGGGAACCTTTATTCCCAATGAAGCAGCCGAAGCAGCACCGCTTGCAAAAAACACTTCGCATGCAGGTGAATACTGGCACAGATGGATTGAAAGAAAACCAGCCACTTTGCTGGTGCTGAGCCTTATTGTTGTTGTGATTGGTGGTGTGCTTGAACTGGTTCCAACATTCCTTATTAAATCAAATGTGCCAACCATTGCAAGTGTTAAACCATATACACCGCTTGAATTGCAGGGTCGTGATATTTATGTACGTGAAGGTTGTTATACCTGTCACTCACAAATGATTCGTCCTTTTCGTGATGAAGTGGCGAGATATGGTGAGTATTCAAAAGCAGGTGAATTTGTATATGATCATCCGTTTCAGTGGGGAAGCAAACGTACCGGACCCGACCTCGCAAGAATTGGTGGGAAATATCCCGACAGCTGGCATTACAATCATATGATGGAGCCATCGTTAATGTCACCGGGTTCTATTATGCCAAGATATATGTGGTTGCTTGATGATAATATAGATACCAGCTTAACGGGAGCAAAGATCAGGGCCATGCAAACACTGGGTGTTCCTTACCCGGCGGGTTATGATAAAATAGCCAACAAAGAGTTGATGAGCCAGGCCAACAGTATCCGCATCAATTTAAAAATTGATAAAATTCAAACGCCTGCCAATAAAGAGATCATTGCAATGATCGCCTACCTGCAACGGTTGGGTAAAGACATCAAGGCTGAAAAGAAAACTGAACCGGTTGTTACACAATAAACATCAATCAAAATATTAAGCAATGAAATTTATTCACTACCTCGAAAAGATCAGCAATATCAGTATATACGGTCTTACTTCTTTTCTCATCTTCTTTATTTTTTTCTGTGTGGCTTTAGTATGGGTGATCAGGGCAGATAAGAAAGAACTGAATGAGATCAGTCGTATTCCATTAGATTAATCATAAACAAAATTGTTATGCTCATCATTAAACAATTACTTACTAATAGAACAGCAAGCAGGATGATGTTTTTCATGTTGTTCCTGTTCACAGCTCTTGCTGCATCAGCACAGCAAACAACAAACAGTGGAGAACAATCCATCTGGATCAACCCGGTTGCATTAACATTGCTTGCACTCATTCTTGTTTTGCTGCTGGTCATTGCAATTTTAGCCAATGTGTTATTGGGTATTGCAAAACTGCATGCAGATCAACAACAGAACAATACTTCAACTGCAGTAAAAACAATTGCAGTGATGCTTGCACTCTTCCTTCCGGCCATCAGTGAAGCACAGGAAACAGTAACAACCCCTTCAGCTTCTATTGCCGGCTTATCTGCCACTACCTTTTATTTATTCATAGCTGTTCTTGCAATTGAATTACTGGTGATACTGGTAATGAGCTATTTTGTAAAAATTTTCCTTGCTAAAGAAAAACTAAATGTACCTGTTGAAATAACAGCAGAACGTAAACCATTCTTCAGCAAAACATGGTGGGAAAAGTTCAACAGCTTTAAACCTGCCGACCAGGAAGCTTCAATTGATATGGGTCATGACTATGATGGCATCCGTGAATTAGATAACCGTTTACCGCCCTGGTGGATCTATGGATTTTACCTAACCATCTTTGTTGGCGTTGTTTATTTATGGCGCTATCATATTGCAGAAACAGCACCTTTAAGTAAACAGGAATTTGAAATTTCTATGAAACATGCGGAAGAAGAAAAAGCTGCCTACTTAGCTAAATCGGCAAACAAGGTTGATGAGAATACAGTACAACTGATAAAAGATGCATCTGCTTTGAGTATAGGAAAAAATACATTTGAACAAATGTGCTCACCCTGTCATGGTAAAGAAGGACAGGGAGGTGTTGGCCCTAATTTAACAGATGAGTACTGGGTGAATGGCGGCAGTATTAAAGATATTTTCAAAACAATTAAATATGGTCGGCTTGAAAAAGGAATGAAGAGCTGGAATGATGATTACTCGCCTATCCAGATAGCACAACTGGCCAGTTATATCAAAACATTACAGGGAACCAATCCACCCAATCAAAAAGAAAAACAAGGTGAATTATATAAAGAAGATGGACCAACTCCAGCTGAAGATTCTGTTACAACAAAAGAAATAAAAAAGGTTAGCCCTTAGAGTAAACGGTCATGACGGAAACAGAAATAAATAAGCAGAACAATGAATCGTTTCGTGACAGGATTGCCACGGTTGATGCACATGGAAAACGCAACTGGGTTTTTGCGCAAAAGCCAAAAGGTAAATTTTATATCAGCCGCAAAATTGTAAGCTTCTTTTTCTTTCTATTATTTGTTGCATTGCCGTTCATGCATATAAAAGGACGGCCGCTCTTTCTTTTCAATGTGCCTAAAGGTAAATTTATTCTCTTCGGGCAGGTGTTCTGGCCACAGGATTTTTTCATCTTTGGAATTATTATGATCACCTTCATTGTGTTCATTATTTTGTTTACTGCAGCATTCGGCCGGTTGTTTTGCGGTTGGGTTTGTCCGCAAACCATTTTTATGGAAATGTTGTTCCGTAAAATTGAATATGTTATTGAAGGAGATGCTGCCCATCAAAAATTATTGGCAGCTGCTCCATGGACAACTGAGAAGACTATTCGAAAAACAACCAAGCATGTGGTATTTTATTTGTTTGCATTTATCATTGCCAATTTTTTTCTGTCGTATATCATTGGGGTAAAAGAATTGTGGGCAATGATACAGGCACCCGCTGCAAATGTTGGCAGCATTGCATCGCTGATGGTTTTCAGTGCAGTGTTTTATGCTGTATATGCTTTTTTCAGGGAGCAGGCCTGCACAGTAGTTTGTCCTTACGGACGTTTGCAGGGAGTGTTGCTTGATAAAAACTCCATGATTGTTGCCTATGATTATAAGCGGGGTGAAGAAAGAAAGAAATTCAACAAAAAAGAAGAAAGAACAGCCGGTGATTGTATTGATTGCCATCAATGCGTGAAAGTTTGTCCTACTGGAATTGACATACGCAATGGAACACAAATGGAATGTGTTGGTTGTACTGCCTGTATTGATGCATGCGATGAAATGATGGATGGCGTTGGCTTTAAAAGAGGGCTTATCCGCTATGCAAGTGAAAACGGAATTGCCAATCATGAAAAACTTCACTATACAAGAAGAATGAAAATGTACACGGCACTGCTTGCACTGCTCACTGGTTTGCTAACACTTTTACTGGTAACACAAAAAGATGTAAAAGCAACCGTGATGCGTACACCGGGATTATTGTACCAGGAAAAGGGAGCAGACAGTATATCGAACCTGTACAATATTAAAGTGGTGAACAAAACCATCAACAATATTCCGTTAACTGTTAAGATGGAAAAAGGAAATGGCAAGGTTGTAATGGTTGGTGATGTGATACATGTTCAAAGTGAAGGACAGGGTGCAGGATCTTTCTTTGTTATACTTCCTAAAACCGAAATTCATAACCGTAAAACCGATTTGATCCTTGGTCTTTACCAGGGCAACAAAAAAATTGAAGTGCTGAAAACAAGTTTTTTAGGACCGGTAGCTGATAACAATTAAAATTCTACATATGACATTCAACTGGGGACATAAACTCACACTTGCCTTTATTGCTTTTGCAGCATTGATGATGTTTATGGTATATAAAACAACGCAGGCCAACTTTGAACTGGTGAGCAAAGAGTATTATAAAGATGAACTCGCTTATCAAGAAGTAATTGATGGAACAAACCTTGCAAACAAGCTGAGTTCTTTGATACAGGTTCAACAACAACACGAACTGATCAGTGTACAGTTTCCACATGAAATGAAAATGAAAAATGCAAGTGGAACAATTTATTTCTACTGCCCGTCGGATGCGTCAAAAGACAGGAAACTGAACATCAGCCTTGATGAAGAAGCTGTTCATTTGATTCCTGCTCATACAATACTACCCGGTAATTACATTATAAAAATCAACTGGCAGGCGGATCAACAGAATTATTATAATGAACAGGCAATGATAATTAAATAATGATTGAAGCAATAACAGCAGGATTGATCTTAGGGGCTTTCAGCAGCCTGCACTGCATTGGCATGTGTGGCCCGCTGGCATTGGCTTTGCCCGTGCAACATTTGTCTCTGCGGCAGCAACGGTTTGCAGCATTCGTATATAATGTTGGCCGTATGCTTACCTATTCCATCCTGGGTTTGCTGTTTGGTATGCTTGGCCGGAGTATTTATATAGCAGGCTTTCAACAATGGTTGTCCATCATCAGTGGCGTAATAATTCTTGTGTTTATTTTTCAATATTATTTTTTACATCAAACATGGCAACCGAAATGGATTCAGCAATTGCAGTTGTTTGTTCAAACTAAAATGATCAGCTTACTGCAAACAAAAAAGAAAAACATATTTCTGTTTCTTGGAATGATGAATGCTTTATTGCCTTGCGGAATGGTATATGTTGCACTGGCAACTGCTGTTAATTTTCCTGAGCCTGAGTTAAGCACTTTGTTCATGGCCGCTTTTGGAGCAGGTACTCTTCCTTTGATGCTGATGCTGAGTATTGCGGGGAATTCGTTGAGTTTTCCTTTCAGAAAAAATATCAGGAAAGCAATCCCCTACCTGATGACAGCAATGGCACTACTGCTCATTTTAAGGGGCATGAACCTTGGTATTCCGTTCATAAGTCCTTTATTGGAAAGAGCTCCGGGTGAGGTGATCATTTGCACTGAATAGAGAGGGCCATATGACAGACGTCAGCGGGGGGAGTGATGCCAGTTATATATTAACCCTTCCTAAATTTTTAGATTTGTTGAATAAAAAAAAGAGTTGTTCCTCCCCTTTATAAATAGTATCAGTTTAATTATGGCTCAAAGTCAAAAAATTATACAGTTCAGGCACGAAAGCGATACCTGGAAACGGTACCTCCAGTTTATACAACAGGAAAATAATCATTTGAAAAATCGTTTGTCACAGGCTTTACAAAATGACACCGATCATGAGTTTCTTGAACGTGCTGAGTACTTTCAAAATAAATTTATTACGGAAGATGATACTGTGAATATGCTCCGCCAGGACATACATGAACTGGACAGCCTCCTCGTAAAAGAAACAAAAGAGGAAACTGGTGCCGCTAAATTGTTAGAGAAAAAATTGAAAAAGATGGAAAAGGATATGGATATTGTTGAAAAGCAGTTTGCCAAACTCAAATCAGATTTTAACCATTATCTTTCTGCAATCGTTTAACCGATCAGCCTTAATTCAACATATTCTCCAGTTTCTTTTCATTAAGGATAATAATATTCCCTTCGCTGATATCAATGATCTTTTCACTTCTGAAATCACCCAATGTGCGTATGAGCGATTCGGTAGCTGTTCCTGCAATACTGGCCAGGTTTTCACGACTGATACTGATCGAAAAATTTCCTTCGCCGGTTTTATATTTTTTTTGAAGACTCATTAAAGCGTCTGCTACTTTTTTGCGGAGTGAGTTATATGCAAGGCCCAGCAGTTGTTGCTCTTTTTGTGCAACATTTTTTGCCAGGAGCTGAATAAATTTTTGTGCTACCTGCGGGTTGCTGTTCATCAGTTCATCAAAATCAGCTTTTGGAATAATAGCCAGTTCACTATCTTCCATTGCCTCGGTTGATTCTTTATACGAGCTGCCTTCCAATAAGGCTACATAACCAATAAAATCGCCTTCATTATATAATTCAACCACCAGTTCCTTTCCATCATCATTCGACTTGAATGCTTTTACCTTGCCCTTTACAATATAAAATAAACGGGCTGCCCGGTTTCCTTCATTATAAACCGTTTGCTTTTTCTTGTATTTATTTACATCCCTGTCGTTAGTTAAAAATTCCAATGCGTCTTTTGATCCTGAAGCAGCCAGCAGCCTATTAACACCATCCAGACCCGATATAAATTCTGCTTTGATGAGATCGGCTTTTTTCAACCGACCCTCAATGGCATTTAACAACTCTGTACCGCTGAAAGGTTTGGTTATATAATCATCAGCACC
>JANMOR010000159.1:0-4712 GCA_031369435.1 Chitinophagaceae bacterium | reverse complement strand
TTATAGAAAGAGCTTGCAATATGAAAAGCCGGGTCCTCCTGTAATTTCAATCCATCGGGATTGGAAAGAAATGCAGTCCATTTTTCTTCATTTAAGATCATCGTGTTTGAAAAAACAGCCGCAGCAAATTTTTTCCAGGTCGTCTCATCATTTAAATCTCCAAAGCTCCCTTTTACAGCTTCAAAAAAACCAATAGGATGCTGCTCTTTAGGAACATCTTTATAATACATCATCAATACTGTGCCAAGAATTAATTGATCACTTGCAGCATTGTGTTCCTCCAAAAATCCTTTACGGGATGCAACAGCTGCATTGATTGCTTTAGTGATGTCATCCTTGCTGGCATTGGGTTTTACCAATGCAGCTTCTAATTGAATTAAACTGGAAGCATAAGCTATCAACGGAGAGCCAGATAATCCTTCATTCATATACATGCGATGTAGTGCATAAGGCCGCCATGCAGTATATGTTTTTTCCCACTCTGGAAAGATAGCAGCATAATCTGCTTTTCCTTTGGCCCATTTATTAAAATCAGCTTCTGCTTTTTGTTTTTGTCCGAACACATCATACTTCAACAACTGTTTTGTTTCACCATCATAAAATTTCCAGTAGTTGGCAATGCTTGCATAATCACTTGCCAGTTTTAATTTGGTGCCGGCATCTTTCTGCATTTCAGCAAACATGTATTTCAAACGAACATCACGCAATTTTACGAGTGTAGGGTTATTGATGTCGGTGGAAAGTTTTACACCCATTGAAGTTTCATAACGGTTGGTGCTGCCGGGATAGCCCCAGGTCATGGCAAAATCACCATCTTTTAAACCACGGATAGAAACCGGTAAAAAATATTTTGGTTTCAACGGAATATTTGCATCGCTGTATTCTGCAGGTTTACCATCTTTACTCATGTACACACGAAACACACTGAAATCACCGGTATGGCGTGGCCATTCCCAGTTATCCGTATCCCCACCAAACTTACCTACACTTTCGGGAGGGGTGCCTACTAAACGGATATCACGGTAACGCTGATAAGTGAAAGCTAAAAACTGGTTGCCTTTAAACAAGGGACTTACACGGCATTCAATCATGTCGTCAGTTTTTGATAAGCGTTTATTAATAGCTGCTAAAACTGCTGCTTGTTTATCGGCTCTTGCTTTACCCAGCAAGCTTCCTAATGAATCCAATACTTCTTTTGTAACATCATCAATACGTAATAAGAATTGAACTGAAAGAGCGGAACGTATTTCTTCTTTCTGACTCTTTGCATAAAATCCATCCTGCAGGTAATTGTGTTCAACACTCGATGCAGTTGCAATAGCATCATACCCGCAATGGTGATTGGTAAAAATCAAACCCTGGCTGCTTACAATTTCACCTGTGCAACCATTACCGAAAATAATGATGGCATCTTTCAGCGATGCTTTATTGATATTGTAGAGCTGGTCCTTGGTCAGCTTCAAACCTTTCTTTTGCATGTCGGCATATACTTGCTCACCTAATAAAAGCGGTAACCACATTCCTTCATCGGCGTAGCTGCGTAACAGTAAACACACAAAAGCTATTGTAACAAAAAATTTTTTCATGACGGCAATAATTTAGGTGACAAACCTACGGGAAAAACAGGTTGAATTGAGAGAAGAAATGAATATAGCAGGATTTTATTCCTTTGCCTCAAAGCTAACGGTAGCCAATCCATGAGCGTTTGAAGGAATCATATAAAAAATAAACGTTATTACTAAAACTGAAATTCAGTTTATTCTTCACAGCTGCATCGGCAGGAAGCTTAAATTTCTGCCCCATTAAACCATCTGTTTTACTGTACAGTTCAATTTCTTTTGTATCTACATTCAGCAAACCAAATTCAGCATTCATAATGCCGGTATATACCACAGTAGTAGAATTATACTGCGACAATACTTTGGAGGAATCAATGACCAATCCTGCTGGAGGCGGCACTTTTTTGGAATAACCTGTTTTTAACAAGTATGTTTTTTCTTTTACTTCTTTTCCGGTGGCTGCATCATAGGTTACAACAGTTGATCCCTTTAAAAAATAAACCACATTCTCCCGTTGATTGTATTGGCCCACAGAATTGGGATAGGGTTGTAACTGTCCGCTCAAAAATGGTTTAACATCATATGGTACACCACTTTCAT
This sequence comes from Chitinophagaceae bacterium, assembly GCA_031369435.1. Lineage (GTDB taxonomy): Bacteria > Bacteroidota > Bacteroidia > Chitinophagales > Chitinophagaceae > Lacibacter. The sequence continues at coordinate 2,553 of JANMOR010000159.1, read as the reverse complement.
CCAGTACATAATTCAACCAACCTGTATTACCGAAGCCATTACCCTGCATTGTTTTTAAAACAGGGTTGTACCACATACCACGCACATCGGCCAATAATGAAAGATCGGGAGGCGACATCATTTCACCAATTGCATTGAAATAAGCCATGCTGTAGGTTTTATTGCCGGCAATGGTTGCATAGAAATATCGGTTCTTTAAATTCATGGCCACTGTGCCACCATTATCTCCCTGCCCTTTGGGCATTTTCATTTCAAAGGTTTTGCGGAGTTGCCTCACTGTTTGTGCAGGAAGAGAACTATAAAAAGTAAAAAGAAGAATAGAAGAAAGAAAGAGTCTGTTCATTGATATCGATTGAAGCATAAAATTAAAGAAAGCAAATACAGCAGCTTGTTAAAATAAATAACCAAACAACTCCATCAATAATGCAATACTTACGTGCACCAGCCATCCGCCCCAGATGCTTTTGCTGCGGTAAGCAATAGTGCCCAAAATAATGCCGCCCAAAAAACTGCTGAAGGCTTCAAACATGGGTTTGCCTAAATGAATAGAAAAATAAAACAATGCAATGGGAAGGATGGATTGTTTACCAAACATCTTGCCTAAAACAATAATAAGAAAACCACGAAAGAATATTTCAATGCTGATAAAATCAAATACATAGGCAGCTTCAAACAAAACAAAATGCCAGGGCTTTGCTTCGGCTCCCAATGTTTCAGTAATGATTTTTGCTCTTGGATATACTGCTGAAAAATCTTTTTGCATGGATGCCCATAGCAATAAAGGAAGCATTAAAATAATCAACAAAAAATAAGAACGGAGCGATTGTGTTTTCTTAACTGCATACAAACCCCATCTGTTTTCCTGTACTCGATGAATGATGAACAGGGCAACTAACATAAGCACTACACCTCCCAGCCATGATGCAGGCTGTTGAAAAGCTTGTCTGAATGAAGAGCTCAGTTCAGCTGGCAACAATGTTGAAAAAGGAACAGCAACTTTCAACGCAAATAAAACCGGCGCTGCAATAAGAATAAATTGAAGTGCATGATTGCTGAGTTGTTGTTTTCCTGTTTCAATGATGATGCCTGCGAGCAGGAAAACAAAAAACAAGATACTATACCAGGAGACTGAGAACAGAAAACTTTCGCCCTTTAGCCATAAATGAAAACTGCTGTAATAATTACTGAAGCATGTAATAAAAATAATAACAAGCGCTATCCCGTATTTCCTGAATGAAAAGTTTTGTAACAGGTCAGCTATTGTTGTTGCGATGAACTTTCTCAAAAAAGCAGGTTAAGTGTACCTCAAGATAAGTTCCTCTTTTTATGCATTCAACTTTTGCCAGAGAATATCTTTCAATGCGGTAAGTCCATGCCCTGTAATGGATGAAATAAAAACATGCGGAATATTTTTGGGCAGCTCTTTTTCAATGGCGGCTTTTAATTCATCATCCAGCATATCACTTTTACTGATGGCGATGATAAATTCCTTCTGCAGCATTTCAGGATTGTATTCTTCCAGTTCATGATGAAGTATGTCAAATTCTTTTCGATGATCATCACTATCCGCAGGAATTAAAAACAACAAAACAGCATTGCGTTCAATATGCCGCAGGAAGCGATGTCCCAATCCTTTACCTTCTGCAGCACCTTCAATAATACCGGGTAAATCAGCAATACAAAAACTTTTTCCATCACGGTATTCAACCATCCCCAGTTGAGGAGTGAGTGTTGTAAAAGCGTAATCAGCAATTTTTGGTTTGGCAGCAGTAATAGATGAAAGCAGGGTTGATTTACCGGCGTTGGGAAATCCTACCAAACCCACATCGGCCAATACTTTCAGCTCCAGTAATTTCCATGCTTCAATACCGGGCTCACCAGGTTGTGCATGTTCAGGTGCCTGGTTGGTAGGCGTTGCAAAGTTGGCATTGCCCAAACCGCCACGGCCGCCTTTCAGTAAAATAATTTGTTGACCATGTTCCAGTATCTCCGCTTCTATTTCACCTGTTACTTCATCTTTTGCAATAGTGCCGAGCGGCACTTCAATGATGATATCTTTTCCATCCCTGCCGGTCATATTGTTTTTGCCGCCGGGAATACCATCCTCAGCCAAAACGTTTTTATAATAACGGAGATGTAATAAGGTCCAGAGTTGAGAATTACCTCTTAAGATAATATGAGCGCCCCGGCCGCCGTCGCCACCATCGGGTCCGCCCATAGCAGTTAATTTGTTGCGCATAAAATGTTTTACACCGGCGCCACCATGTCCACTGCGGCAAAATATTCTGATATAATCAATGAAGTTCTTTTCCATTTAAAAGTTGGAAAGTTGAAAAGTTAGCAGGTTTATAAGGCAGTGCACTCTCAGGAGGCAATTTTTTGCTTTTCAAGCCACCCAATATATCCGTTCAATAGCTTTTCAACCTCTGTAATTTTTAAGCGAAAGTATTGAAGTTGCTCCTCATTTATGTATTTACAATCAAAAGCGTCAATTAAATGATACCAAACGGTTTAATAAATCAGACCTAATTCTTCCGGTATAATGCCGACAGA
>JANMOR010000156.1:0-7499 GCA_031369435.1 Chitinophagaceae bacterium | reverse complement strand
ATCTTCCATTGCCTCGGTTGATTCTTTATACGAGCTGCCTTCCAATAAGGCTACATAACCAATAAAATCGCCTTCATTATATAATTCAACCACCAGTTCTTTACCGTCATCATTCGACTTGAATGCCTTTACCTTGCCCTTAACAATATAAAATAAACGGGCTGCCCGGTTTCCTTCATTATAAACGGTTTGCTTTTTCTTGTATTTATTTACATCCCTGTCGTTAGTTAAAAATTCCAATGCATCTTTTGATCCTGAAGCAGCCAGCAGCCTGTTTACACCATCCAGACCCGATATAAATTCTGCTTTGATGAGATCGGCTTTTTTCAACCGACCCTCAATGGCATTTAACAACTCTGTACCGCTGAAAGGTTTGGTTATATAATCATCAGCACCCAGTTCCATCCCCCTGCGTAAATCACTTCGTTCGGTCTTTGCAGTTAAAAAAATAAACGGTGTGTTTTTGATGCTTTCATTTTTATGTAATGCATGTAACACACCAAAGCCATCCAGTACCGGCATCATAATATCACAAACAATTAGATCGGGCAATTCGGTAAGCGCTGTTTCAATACCAAGCTTTCCATTAGCTGCTGTTATTACTTTATAATTGGCAAGCTCCAGTATTTCAGCAGTGTTTTCTCTTATTTCGTCATTATCCTCTATCAGTAAAATTTTTTTCATTATTGATGATCTTTATTTTTAAATACAACAGTAAATTCAGTTCCTTCTTCCATTACACTGTTGCAAGTGATGGTTCCATTCATCAGTTCAGCATACTTTGAAACAATATGTAAACCCAGGCCTGTACCCTGGATGTTCATTGCATTACGTGCCCTGAAAAACCGCTCAAACAAATGCTCCTGATCTTCTTTTGATATACCAATGCCTTTGTCTTTTACTTTCAATTCAATGGTTTTATCATCAACAACAGTTGAAATATGAATGGTTGTATGTTCAGGTGAGAATTTAATGGCATTTGAAAGTAAATTTAATGTAATGTGCTTAATCATTACAGCATCTAATTCAACCTCACTGTTACCTGTATGCTCATAAATGATCTGTTGACCCGTTTTACTCAATGTTTGCATTTCAGCAATGGATTGAGTAATATTCTTCTCCAGGTCAAATGTACTGAAACGGGCCAGTATCTTTCCTTCTTCAATTTTACCAACCGACAAAAAATCATTTAATATTTCTGTTAAGAGGTTAACCGATGAAATAATGCGCAGAATATGCTTTTCCCTTTTATGCTGATCTTCGGAACTGGTGTATTTCTGCAACAGGTAAGTTGATGATAATACGGTGCTCAAAGGCGTTCTGAATTCATGCGAGGCTACAGATACAAACCTCGATTTTAATTCGCCTAATTCTTTTTCTTTATCTAATGCCTCCCGCAGTTCAATATCTTTTTCCTCTGTTTCTTTGATCTGGTCATTGAGCTGCCCTACAATTTCCTGTAATGCATTTGTTCGTTCTTCCACTTTCTTCTCCAACTCAGCATTAAGCAAAATAATTGACTCTTCTGCTTTTTTCCGTAACGTAATATCAATAACAAAAGCTACAACAAAATTTCTTCCATCCACCTCGTATTTGCCCAGGCTTATTTCAACAGGGAACTCACTTCCATCTTTTTTTATTGCATACAGATCCAGGCCAATTCCCATGGGTCGGCTTTTAGGATGGCTCAGGTATTTATCCCTGTGCCCCTCATGTTTATGATGAAACCGGCCCGGTATCAATGTTTCAATTTTCTTTCCCTTCAGTTCATTCATGTCGTTATATCCAAACTGAGACAATGAAAAATCATTGCAAAGAATGATTTCGGCCAGCTCATTTACAACCACAATTCCAATACTGGCATGGTTAAAAAGTGTTTCGAATAATTTTGCATCGGCTGTTGACTGCATGTTTAAAGATAATTAAAACTATAACTAATGAACATTTATCGCTTTGTTCACCCTCACACAGGCTCTTTCAGCAACAGTCAAAGGAATTATTTCGAACTTCAATTTCAGTTTTCTCTCAGAGATAACTATTTTGGCCTAAACTTACTGCTTTGCTTAAACGAATATTCAGCGACCCCGGCTTTTGGTTCCTTTTATTGATCAACAGCTACCTCATTTATTATTATCTCCAGAGTCCGGGAGAGTTTAATACCATTGTGTGGATCTATTGGCTGCAGAGCGTTCTCATTGGTTTTTTTACTTTTTTTCAATTGCTCATGGTTAAAAATCCGGATGAAAAAAGTATGTCAATGAATAATCAACCGGTTACGAAAAGCAGTATGGGTTGTGCGGCCATCTTCTTTCTGTTTCATTATGGTTTCTTTCACTTTGTGTACGCCATCTTTCTGCTGGTAAGTTTTTCAAAAGGAACAAATATCAAAGTTGTACTCATTACCGCCGGCATATTCCTGGTTGAAAGTACGTGGCAACTTTTACGCAGAAAAAAAACAGCACCTGGTCAAAAAGAAAATGTTGGTAAAATGTTCTTCATCCCCTACCTGCGGATCATACCTATGCATTTAATGATCTTATTGCCCGCTTTTTTGGATATTGGTGTTTCATTGGTTTTTCTCATCCTCAAAACAGTTGCAGATATCGGGATGTATATTGCAACTTCGGGTATGCGTACTCCCCGTGAACAGCTCTGATATATTTTCGGAGGCTTACAGGTATGCCATACTTATAGCAGAAGGATAAAATTCATCCGCATGTTTAAAGTATGGCATACCTACAATATCAAAAAACACCTTAACTTAATGTAATTGCCCATCGGGGTTCCTCACACCATGAACAGCTCTGATATATATTTTCGTAAACTTGCAAAAAAAGAAAAGATGTCAACCGAAATAAAATGCCCCAACTGCAGTTTTGAATTTGAACCAACTGAAAGCATTCGTAACTCGATAGAGAAACAAGTACAATTAGAAGCCAATGCAAAAGCTGAAGAGTGGAAAAAGAAAAAAGAAAAAGAATTTGCTGATGAAAAACTAAAAATTGAAAAAGAAACGGAATTGTTTATTCGCAAATCCATTACTTCCGATTTTGAAAACAAACTCCGTTTGCTGGAACAGAATAATAAAGACAATGAAGAGAAATTAAAACTTGCCCGTGAAAAAGAACTTGATTTTTTAAAAAAGGAACAGGCCATCCTTTCAAAAGAAAAAGAACTCGATCTGCAATTGCAAAAGATGCTGCTGGAAGAAAGAGGCAAACTTTCTGAAATCATCAGGAAAGAAGAAGCAGAAAAAACTTCACTGAAAGAAACAGAATATCAACTAAAGAATAAAGAGCTGGAAGAAAAGCTGGAAGCACAGAAAAAATTAGTCGATGAAATGAAACGCAAATCGGAACAGGGTTCTATGCAAAGCCAGGGCGAAGCACAGGAACTCCTGTTAGAAGATTTACTGAGGCAATCATTCCCATACGACAGTATTCAAGAAGTAGGCAAAGGTGTGAAAGGTGCTGATTGCATCCTGCTTGTTCGTAACAGGTTTGGAGAAGAATGTGGTAAGATTATTTTTGAAAGTAAACGCACCAAAGATTTTTCTGAACAATGGATTGAAAAATTAAAAACTGATATGCGGAGCCAGGGGGCTGATGTAGCCGTTATTGTAACGCAAGCTATGCCAAAAGATATGGACCGGTTTGGATTGAAAGATGCGGTATGGGTATGCAGTTTTGCTGAAGTAAAAGCATTAACTACAGTTTTAAGAGACAGTATTGTTCGTATTGCACAGGCAACAAAAGGCCAGGAAAATAAAGGTGAAAAAGTGCAGATGCTCTATAATTATTTAACCGGTAACGAATTTGGTGAGCAATGGAAAGCTATTCGTGAAGGCTTTATGAGTATGAAGATATCCATACAAAAAGAACGGGATGCTATGGAAAAATTATGGAAGCAACGTGAAAAACAATTAGAGAAAGTATTGCTCAATGCAGCTCATATCCGTGGTTCGGTTGAAGGCATTGCAGGTACTGATGTAAATATTAATTTACTGGAAGATAATGATCTGTTAACTGAAGAATAAAAAACTATCTGCCATAATAGAGAAAAGAGAAGCAATGCTTCTCTTTTCGTTTATGTAAAATCTTCTCCGTCAAAATCACCTTCTTCTTCTTCCGTTCTTGTACTAAGGTTAATAATACTTCCCATCAAATCACTAAACTCCACTCTGCCTTCCACAACTTTTTTACTGATGAGTGAATAAGCTGATAGTCCGTGCAGCACAAACTCCATCAGCAATGCCGCCTGCTTTTCATTGGCTCCTTTAAAATATTTTTTCACCAGCGGATACAATCCATCAACACTATACAACTGCTGAATCTTTTCTTCATCTTTTAAATTCATCAGCAGACTTAACTGGTTGCCTTTGTCAAACCAACCGGTAATAGCTCTGTAAGGATTATCGGCTGCTCCTTCCTGCTTTCTTTTTTTCAGTTGTTCAGGGTTGGGAAAGAATTGCAGGAACTGTGTGCGGATGGCTTTATCCAGCAAATGAAATGCAACCTGGTAAGGACCTTCTTGTTCACCTTCATACACCAGTTCAATTTTTCCAGTGATAGATGGAATAATGCCGATGAGATCGCCCATCCAAACCTGTGTATGTTTTTCTTTGTTTTGAATGGCACGTAATTCTGCAGTACTCACTGCATTTTCAAAAGCAGAAATAGTAAGCCTTGCACTAACACCACTTTTCTTATCAACATACTCACTGCTTCTTGCTTCAAATGCAACCTGCTCAATTAAACGTTTCATGATATCACTTACTTCAACACGTTTTTCCTGCTCAGCATGAATCTTTGCTTCCTGTTGAGTGATGGCTAATCCTACTTCAATTGTTTTGGGATAGTGTGTCAGTATCTGGCTTTCGATCCGATCCTTCAATGGAGTAACAATGGAACCACGATTGGTATAATCTTCCGGGTTGGCCGTAAATACAAATAAAATATCCAGAGGCAACCGTAATTTGAAACCACGTATCTGCACATCACCTTCTTCCAGGATATTAAACAGCGAAACCTGTATGCGTGCCTGCAGATCAGGAATTTCATTGATCACAAAAATACTGCGGTTGCTTCTTGGAATGATGCCGTAATGAATGACACGTTCATCTGCAAAACTTAATTTAAGATTGGCCGCTTTAATGGGATCAATATCACCAATGAGATCAGCAACACTTACATCGGGTGTTGCTAATTTTTCACCATATCGTTGTGAACGATGAATCCATTCGATCTTTGTTGCATCTCCCTCTTTTGCAATCAGTTCTTTTGCATAATGTGAAATAGGATTGAACGGGTCGTCATTTACTTCACTGCCCGTCACAACAGGAACATATTCATCCAGTAAGTCGGTCATTAAACGGGCCATCCTTGTTTTTGCCTGTCCACGTAAACCAAGAAATAAAATATTGTGACGTGAAAGCAAGGCTCTCTCTACATCAGGAATCACTGAATCTTCATAACCCAGTATTCCTTCAAACACATTTTCTTTGCTTTGAAGTTTAGCAATGAGATTGTGACGCACTTCTTCTTTGATGTTCTTTGGTTGATAGCCGCTTTTCTTTAATTCGCCTAAAGTCTGAACCATGATTTGGGTAGATTTTTATTGATTTACCTGATTATAATTTAAAATGTATTTCTGATTTTCAAGCCTCTTAAATTGCAAACTGATGCTGCCAAAGTTGATTAACAACCCAACCTGAACATTGTATGCCTCAAGATAATTTTTAGCTTGAGCAAGGTGTACGTTTTCTAATTGAATAATAGCCTTTAACTCAACCATAATTTTGTCATCCACTAAAAAATCAACTCTCCTCAAGCCAATTTCTTTTCCCTTGTAAAATATGGGCATTTCAAATTCACGTCTGAATTTAATTCCAGTATCTTCCATTTCAATTTCTAATGCCCTTTGATAAATAACTTCCTGAAATCCGTTACCTAAAGCTGAATGAACTTTCATTGCAGAACCAATAATTTTCTCTGTTATTTCTTTGTATTTATAATCAGGTTTTGTCATATAAAGATGTTTTTATAGGTAGCCGTCTAAAAGTGTAAGCATACTCCGGGCAATTCATCTGCGAAATCATTGACATCTACCCAAATCATGGTTCAGACATTTAGTACACCGTCTTTCTTTTCCCGCTTTCAAAATCCTTAAAAATAAATGCCCCTAATTTATCCAGCGATGCAAAAAATGCTTTACCATGATTGGTTTCTGTAAACTCCTGCACAAATTTTTGCAGGTATGGATCAGTTGCAATCATAAACGTTGTAATGGGTATTTTCAACTTTTTACATTGTGCAGCAAGATTGATACAACGGTTCACTACTTTCCGGTCTAATCCAAAACTGTTTTTATAATATTTCTTGCCAATCTTTAAACAGGTTGGTTTGCCATCAGTGATCATGAAAATTTGTTTGTTGGGATTTTTTCTGCGTCGCAGAATTTCCATTGCCAGCTCCAATCCTGCAACAGTATTAGTATGATAAGGACCCACCTGCAAATAAGGTAAATCTTTTACTTCAATGGTCCATGCATCATTGCCAAACACGACAATATCTAAGGTGTCTTTCGGATATCTTGTTGTAATCAATTCACTCAAAGCCATCGCAACTTTCTTGGCAGGAGTAATCCTGTCTTCACCATATAAAATCATGGAGTGAGAAATATCGATCATCAACACAGTTGATGTTTGGGTTTTATAATCTGTTTCTCTTATCTCCAGATCATCTTCACGCATTTGAAAACTATCAATGCCATGATTGATCTGTGCATTGCGGATGGAGCTGGTAAAATCGATCTGCTCCAATGTGTCGCCAAATTGAAATGGTCTTGTTTCAGGATTGATTTCATCCCCCATACCCGGCTTAAAAGTTTGATGATTGCCCTGTTTAGATTTCTTCAATTTACCAAAGATCTCTTCCAGTGATTGACGGCGGATGGTTTGTTCTGTTTTGGAAGTGATCTTGAACTGACCGGTAACATTATTCTCATCGAGATAACCTTTCTCTTTTAACTCGTCAATAAAATCACCTATTCCATATTCATCATTGGTGAGTTGAAATTTACGATCTAACTGATTGAGCCAATCCATTGCTTCTGTTACATCGCCACTGGTATAAGTGAGCAATTGGGTAAACAAATCGAGCAGTTGCTCAAACTTTGATTTACCGTTTTGTGAAGGATCGTATTTAGAAAAGAAATGCCCAATCATAATATAGTATCAATTTACTTCAAATTCAATTAACGGTTTTAAAAGGATTTCAATTTTAAAAAAATATCATATTGAAAAGAACTTTGGCAAAGTTGTAAAAACCTGATTAATAGAAATATCAACTCCAAACTTTGCCAAAGTTTCCTACAAAAAATTGTAAATAATGAATAACAAATACCGAACCTGAAAAGTTCTTGACAGGTTTACTGCCGATTTCTTATTTTGCTGGCAGAAAAAACACATCTTCATGCGAAACCACGTTCATTTTGTCATT
>JANMOR010000128.1:0-2227 GCA_031369435.1 Chitinophagaceae bacterium | reverse complement strand
CAGATACAATTTTTTAAACCCATGCAGTTGATTGTTGTGGGTGATTTCTTTCACAGCAAAATGAACAATGAAGTGTTGCTGTTTGAAAAATGGAGAAGGGATTTGTCTGCACTGCCCATTCACCTGGTAAGAGGCAATCATGATATACTTACAGAAACATGGTATCATGAAAATGATATTGAAGTGCATCAACAGGAATTATGTATCGAACCTTTCACGTTTGTACATGACCTCAGTAACGACTCAGTTCTCCCGGCTACCGGCTATTCTTTCTCCGGTCATGTACATCCGGGCGTACAAATAAATGGTTTGAGTAAACAATCTTTACGTTTCCCTTGTTTTTATTTTGCTGAAACGCATGCGATCCTCCCTGCCTTCGGACGCTTTACAGGACTGCATTCCATCAAACCAAAAAAGAAAGACAATGTGTTTGTTATCGTCAATAAAAAAATAATTGAGCTGAAATAATCATCAATAAATATTTAAGCTATCTCTCTAAAAAAAATTCATATTGCCTTTGCTCCTATCTATGCCCATCCATTACCCGAGGGGCATCGCTTTCCTATGCTGAAGTATGAATTAATTCCTGAACAACTGATGCATGAAGGAACCATCGCTTCAACTAATTTATTTGCTCCGGCCATTTGTGCCGATGAAATTGTTTTACTCACTCACATAAAAGAATATCTCAACAAACTGAAACAACAAAGCTTATCAGCAAAAGAACAACGGCATATCGGTTTTCCGCAATCGCCTCAACTAACAGAACGTGAACTCATCATTACACAGGGAACCATTGATTGCTGCAAAGCAGCTCTTGAAACCGGTGTGGCATTGAATGTTGCAGGCGGCACCCATCATGCATTTGCCGACAGAGGCGAAGGGTTTTGCCTGTTGAATGATTTTGCAACTGCAGCTAATTATTTATTACAACAGCAACTGGTAAAACAAATTCTCATAGTTGACCTGGATGTTCACCAGGGAAACGGAACAGCCAAACTATTTGAAAATAACAACAAGGTTTACACCTTCAGCATGCATGGTGCACACAATTATCCATTTCATAAAGAAACCAGTGACCTGGATATTGGATTGAAAGATGGCACCGATGATAATATTTATCTTCCTTTACTGAAGAATACATTAAACATGCTCATTGAAAAAGTAAAACCCGATTTTGTTTTTTATTTATCAGGAGTGGATGTGTTGGCAACAGATCAATTCGGGAAACTGAAGATGAGTATGGAGGGTTGTAAACAAAGAGATGAGATTGTATTCGCTGAATTACATCAACATCAAATCCCCTGTACGGTTGCAATGGGTGGTGGTTATTCTAAAGATGTAAAAACGATTGTTGAAGCGCATTGCAATACGTTTCGTTTGGCGAAGGATATGTATGGATTAAATTAAGAATAGAAAATCCAAAGTACAAAAGACAAAATCCAAGTAACGTCAATCCTGACTACGCTCACCACTTACAACTTACAACTCAGAACTTACAACTAAGAACTCACAACTCACAACTGATTCCTCTTCCGCTTCAACTTTTGTGAGTCAATAAAAAAGATCATGCGTGCAGTAAATTCATTTCCTTGTGGTGATAACAGTACACGGCCTGCATTGCTGAAATAATTTTTATACCGGTCGCCATCAACAGGAAAATCATTTGCCAGCCAGTTCTTCCAGCCAATTATAAAACGGCTGCCATAGTTGAAATCCCATGTATAGAACACATCCAAATTCCAAACATTGAAATTCTGATCCTGCCCCGGAATAAATGCACGGTCAATATACCAGCCATCTTCACTTACATTATAAAAGCTTGCATAATTTACACGGCTCCAGTAATGCCGTGCACGCAGCGTAATATTCATACGACTGGTGAAATTATAAATACCACTTACGAGTGTTGTTACATCTGTTTTTCTTCTTCTGCCAATGATCGGTTCGCCATTTGTTTCCCGTTTGAATGCATAACCAAACTGTCCACGATCATCAATATAACTCCAGTCAATATCCAAACTCAACCGATCACTGAAACGGTAACGCATACCGGGGTTGATAACAATGTAAGGATCAGTTTTAATATCAACTGATTCAGCCAAACCAAATGTCCAACGTGCAAATAAACGTTTGCGACTATCGGTACTTCCATTCATCCGCAAGAAACCCCAGGGCACCTGGCGAAGAAATCGACCGGGTGTTCGCAGTTCAAAATAATTCTTTT
>JANMOR010000125.1:0-2190 GCA_031369435.1 Chitinophagaceae bacterium | reverse complement strand
ATTATAGAATTATGGAAACGATTTACAGAATTTATGAAGTAAAAAATAAGATGTGAATTTCCTGTCTTACTTAGGCCGTTCAATGAAGGGATCTATTTACACTTCATCGATATTTTTTCTTTTTTTTTTCTTTAAGTGATTTAAAGAAAGTGGGAGTGAGGCCTGTTTGTTTTTTGAATTGTGCAGAGAGATGTCCAACACTGCTGTAACCCAGGTCAAATGCAATTTGCGAGAGTGATAACTCATCATACATCAATAACTCTTTTACCTTTTCAGTTTTTTGAGCGATATAATATTTTTCAATTGTGATGCCTTCCACTTCTGAAAAAAGATTGCTGAGATAACTGTAATCATGATGAAGCTGTGCAGAAAGATAAACAGAGAGATTGCTGCTGAGTTCTTCTTTGTTATGATGGATCAGTTCAACAATGAGTGTTTTTATTTTTTCAATGATCCTGCTTTTTTTGTCATCAATCAATTCAAAACCCTGGTGTTTTAAAGACCTGTTCAATGATTCCAGTTGGTTTGCATCTGGCATATCCTGCAAGGTTACTTCACCCAGTTCTACAGAGAGTGGATGTAATCCTGCTTTTTCTAACTCAGCACTTACAACCATTTTGCAGCGGTCGCAAACCATGTTACGTATAAATAGTTTCATTCAGCAGATTTTATGCCTGGTACTGTTGCCCTTTTTTTTAAAGGATACCATTTTAGAAAAGTCAGTGAGCGCCAAAGCCATTCTATTGGCCCGTAATTATAATACTTTAACCACCAACGGCACAGATAAACCTGTAATAAAAATACCGGAATTGTCATTAACAGGTTGAGCCATGGAGCAGTTTTTTCAAACAAACCAAAACCAATATGATAGAATAACAGTAATCCAAAAAATGTTTGCGACAAATAGGCTGTTAATGTCATCTTGCCAACAGATGCCATTGGGTGTAATATCTTTTGCCAGCGTACACGATACAATAGCATGGTTAATCCGGAGAGATAAAAAATCGTCATAGTACTGCTGGCAGTGTCAAACAAAAATGCAAACAGGAATTGAAAAGATGGTTTGGCATCAAGTCCAAGTTTCATGGCAGCATTGACAGCTATTAAACCAATAGCAAACAATATAATGCCCAATGTTATCCATCCGCTTATTTTGCAAATACGTTTGATGATTGGTTTAGAAGTATCAGGATTTTCAAACCATTTTTTTCTTCCGGCATACATGCCCAGCATAAAGAAACCAAGGGTAATATAAATGCGTCCGCTTTGAAACTGGAAACTAAATTTTGTTGATAATCCGGCCCAGTTATTTTTAATGACATCGGCCAAAGATCCATTTTTGATAGCGTTGTAATATTGTTGAGCATCGATATCAACAGGTGGATTGTTTGTTGCAGCGGGAGCAGGTTGTGCAGCAATAAAATGAACAATGTCAATAATCCTTAGAGGAATATTAATGACGAGTAATAAAGCAATAATGAATAGTAACCGGTTATTGATATTGCGGAACAATAACAATATAAAACCTAATGGCACATAAATAGATAATATATCTCCTCTCCAGAATGCATGATGCAGTAAGCCGATCGCTCCGAGAATAACCAGCCTCCAGCAATAACGCACTACAAAATTTTCTTCTCTTTTTTGCAGGCTTTGCATTTGTAAAAAGAAACTCAAGCCAAACAGGAAAGAAAAAAAAGTAAAGAACTTTCCTTGCACAAAAATACCGTTGAAGGCTGATGCAATGATGCTTCCCACATCGCTGTATTTTTCATAAGTACTTTGTGGTAAACCTGCTCCGCTGTACCAATAAATAAAATGTGCAATTAAAATTCCAAGTAAGGCAAAGCCCCGCAGGGCATCAACTGTTATAATACGTTGAGCTGATAAGGATGGGTGCTGCATGGCAGTGGCTTGGTTTAATAAAGTGGACTGATGATAAATGGCTTCAGAAAAGATAAACTCTTGCTGTCAATTCAGAAAAGATAAATGTTAAAACGTCTTTATCATGTTTAAGCGGTCAATACATTTACTCCCAACTCTGGTCTGTTCATCAGGAACTCTGTCATATCATCATTCAGCTCAAATCCTTTTTCAACAGTGTACATCCCGATCTTCCAGTTTTCTTTTGTTTCAAACAGGTTGAACTTTAAACTGCTTTTGCCAGGGTGCTGTTTAATATTTTTTTCA
>JANMOR010000118.1:0-2357 GCA_031369435.1 Chitinophagaceae bacterium | reverse complement strand
TCAAGTTTCAGGAGTGATGACTGGTGATTTTGAAACACAGAGACACGGAGGCACAGAGGAGCACAATTATTTTTGACCTGACAGGTCAAATAAAATACTTATTTGAAATTGTCTGATTACATAGGGATGTCTCGTTCCTCGACATGACGAACTTAAGAGTCTGATTAAATACTTGGGGGGCCGTCACCTCGACGAAGGAGAGGTCTCTTAAACTTAAAGCTATGAGAGAAATATAAGTTGAGATTTTTACTTTAGCATCAGCTCCACATCTTTCTTTCGTTCTTCCGGCAATACATTCAACTTTACAAGTATGCCATCTTTCAACTCTGCTTCAACAGTGGTATTGTGAGGTGCGTGCAATTTAAAGTGTACATCTTTTTCTTTTGACCATGCAGGAAATAATAAAATGCGTTTGCCATCTGTTTGTAATAACATTTCCTGTAAGCCAATCATTCCGCTACTGCCCCAGTTATGATCGGGCACCCAATCATAACCTGGTCCCCAGAATACAGGGAAGCGACGCTCGCTATTTTGAAGTTTTAATGAAGTAAGTCGCCATGCTTCTTCGGTTAGGCCTAATCGTGCAGCCCAGATATTATCCTGTTTCCAGCCAATATGACTACGGAATTTAATAACTGAAGTGTCATAGTTCCATGTATTGCGTGCTGTATCTAAACCGGGCTTGCCAACGCCATAGATTCCCCAGGGAAAAACAGGATAGAGTTGTGGTGATTCAGTATTGTTGATGCGTTCCCATGTTTTTGCAGGAGCAATGGTTGTGTGTCCATTGAATTGCTGATAGCTGAGTGATGGAATGCGTTTCAGCAAACTATCCAACTGCATCCTTTTTTTATCATCGAGATATTGTGAAGGCAACGATAGTAATCGTTTAGTAATTGTCTGCAATGCAGCAACAGTTGTTGCAGAATTAGTCGCCATCTTAAATGTTTCAGCAGCACTGCCGGGATATAAAACAAGCTGACCATTTCCATCCAATGCTTTATTCCCTCTTTGTTTGGAGAGATATTGATAATGTTCATCGAAAAATTGCAGACAACTAATGATAAATGGAATTTTATCGCTGATGTCTTTGCCGCTGTATTCAGCTTCCTGCAACATCATCAAACAAAATTCAAACACAGTGTCCCATTCATATTCGAGCCATGCATTGTACTCAACACCTTTATCAAAAGAATCGGGACGTTTAGTACCGTACTCTGCATAATTGGGCAATCCAAAATTTTCCATCTGTTCTGTAAAGCAGGCACCAGCATGATTCCAATATACTTTAGTTCTTAACTCAGCATTTTTTTGCAGACGCAGATAAAAATTGAGTTGTGGTTGCAGCAGATCCCAATCGCCACATTTGATCATGGGAAAATAAACCAGGCGTTGGTTTTGTGCAGTGTGTAATCCGCCGCCCCAGTTACGATAGTCAGGTGTGAGCCCTTTGTTGACAGTATCGGTGTAGATGGGATCCACGGTCAATAATCCACCATTAAATTTAGTTGGCCACGCTCCTTTTGCATTGCAGGCAAGCATATAACGGAAGAGTTGATAGTTACGGCCAACTTCCCATGAACGTTTTTCTTTTTGCAAAGGATCAACTACAATAAAACTTCTGCTCCAGAATTCTTTCCACCATTGTTGTGTTTTTTGAAAAGCAGTTTTATCTGCATTCGTTTTTTGTTTTAATGAATCAAGTGATTGTTTCCATGAATCAATACTTGCCACTTGTGCATTGTGCAATGTAAGCTGTAGTGCATGTTGCTTCGCTGCCGATTTACTGTTTAATTTCCATGCTTTGAAATCTGTTTGTGCATAATAACCCGTATCAGTCCCGTTAGAAACAAAATTCTTTCCGCCAAACGTCCCGCCAAAAGCTAATTGTTTAAGTGGATTATACAGTTGCTCTTTCACTGATTCCATTCCCTGCTGCTTCACGGTTACATCAAAAATAGTTTCGCTGCTGTTGTGATGATAGAATAACACATCGTTGCCATTGAAATCGATCACATCTTTTTTGTACACATTGTTTTTGGGTGCAGCCCATTTCCAGGAGTTAGCAAAATTCTCTCTTGCTTTGATGACCCTGTCCTGGTAGCGCCAGCTTTCGTAAGAAGCTTCAACGTTTATTTTTTTGTTGCTGCTGATATCAATATGAGCAACAGGATTAAACACATCAGCCCAGATTTTTATTGTTGTTTTGATACTGTTGTTTTCTCCTTCTACTGTAACAGAACCATGCTGCAGATGCAGTTGTTGTTTGAAATTGGCTCCTGCAAATGGATTGGGAAACAGTTTCACCCTTATTCTTCCTGTCTTCATCAAGGCATTGTTCTCATCAAAGTTGCCGC
>JANMOR010000073.1:0-1507 GCA_031369435.1 Chitinophagaceae bacterium | reverse complement strand
TAATTCTTTTTGATGACTGTATAAATCAATTGTACTCATGTATAACCAATGTGCTGTTAGTAGTAGCTGTTTCGGTTCTTGTTTTCATGAACTGAAATGTAGAAAGCAGTTACTGAATTAGGAATGAAGTAACGCATTGGCATCAGGCCAGAGGCCTGCGATTTCTATGATTCAACCAAACAATATTTATAATCCAGAGTATATTTTCTTTTTTGATTTACGCAGGCAAAAATGCGATGAATGATTTTGTTTTTAACAGCATTTAAAACATTCATTTTGTTCTTTCCTTCGGCTACTTTTCTTTCATAGTAGCTGCGTAAATCTTTACAATATCTTGCGGCAACAAGAGATGCCATATGAAGTAATGATTTAGCTTTCAGATTTGCCTTTTTGCTGGTTCTGGTTTTTCCTCGTACACTCGTTCCTGAAGTGTGCTCAAAAGGCGCAACACCTGCATAACAAGCATATTTCCGTGGATTATTAATTTTTTTAAACTCGTTTGTATTGATAATTATTTCTGTTGCTGTCACTTTACCTACACCGGGGACTGATTCAATGTAGGAAAAGAGTTCTTTTAGTCTTTCGTCAGTATCTATCAATACTTCTATAGCCTTTTCTGTTTCCTTGATGTCTGCTTCGATAGCTGTAAGACTTCGTTTGCAGCATCTTGCAATTTGAGAGAAATTACTTTTACTTAAAAACTTAATATCTTCTTTAATTGAGTTTTTTAATTGTGTCCGGGCAGTTAGTAATCTTTCCCTGACAGAACAAAGGTTTCTAAGATCCTTTATGACATTACGTTCTGGCTGCCATAATTTTAAAAATTCTTTATTCTTAAACGCATACAAAGCAATTCTATAAGAGTCCACCTTGTCGTTTTTACCTCGTTGCAACCCTCCTGATTGTTTAATGTGTACAGATGATTCTAAGCAAACTAACAACTTCTTATCTTCCATTACCTTTAAAAAATGAGCATTGTAAATACCAGTGTGTTCGAGGCAAAAAACCGTCTTATCTAGCTCGATCTTTTCCTGCTGTACAACTTTTCTTAAAAAGGCATTGATTTCTTTAATTGCATTTCCAATCTGGTAATACTTCTTGTTTTCGCTGCCTTCTAGAACGGTAATGTCTAAGGTAGATTTTGAAACATCAATTCCAACAAACCATTGATAATTCATAATTTTAAGTTGAACAGTTAACAATGGTTAACCAGTCTTGAACACAATCAAAGCCTTACTAATGGGTCTTACCCAAATTTCTATTTGATGCCTGTTCAAGTAAGCGGCGCAGGTCTAAATCGCAAGTTAGGTCTTACCTGGCCAGAGAGGATAGTTTACCTGTGCCGCTCGGTTAACTTATCAATTACTAAGTTCTGAAATCAATTGACGAATAACTAATACAAACCTAAAGGCCAGTAGGCGATTAGCAACACTAAAAAATAATTTTATCAATATCAAACACATTACCATGAAATTAATCACAACAACGTTTGTATTTTTTTTATTTT
>JANMOR010000069.1:0-3816 GCA_031369435.1 Chitinophagaceae bacterium | reverse complement strand
CTGTGCAGAAAAATAACGGTCATCATATCCAAAACGGTATGCAATGCTGGTGCTTTCAGATAATTTTTGTTTGACTGATGCAGAAATAGTTGTCAAATTAAAAAAACCTTTCGTTCCTCTTAATTGCTGACCTTTTGCATTATTAGTGAGCACGCCAACGGATGCTGTGGTATTTTTATGATGAACAAATGCGCCGGCCTGTGTGTTGAATAAGCCAAAATCACCGGCTGTTAATTGTGCATTGAATTTATGTCCATCTGTTTGTTTTTTTGCTGCAAATGTTTTGCTGATGATATGTACAACACCGCCTACCGCTTCAGTTCCATAAATAGCAGATGAAGCCCCTTTCAATATTTCAATACGATCGATCTCGGCAGGAGAGATGGGGATATAAGAATTAAAGTGACCCGTAAGCGGATCGTTTAAACGGATGCCATCTAATATCACCAACACCTGTTGAAAGGTTCCGCCACGAATTGTTATATCGCCCTGTGCACCCATTGGTCCACGGCTTTGAACTTCCACACCAGGTATATAGCGCAACAATTCGTCAATTGATTGTACCGGTAGTTTCTGTAACAGATCACCTTTAATGATTAAAATATTTCGTCCTGTTTTGGAAGCACTGACAGGTATAAGAGATGCAGTAATTGTAATAGGATCTAATTCAATTTCTTTTTGCTGTGCATGTAGCTGCATAGAAATACCTGATACAATTACGAGGAAGAAATACTTAGTCAAATTCATATAACAAGTTTCTGGCCGCAAAGATAAGTGTATGGGCAGCGAAAAAGATCGTATTTGTGTCTATATAGTACAGCGCTGTCAACAATCATTTTGTAACGAATAACAAAATGTATGACAAAAATATTAATCCTGCTCTTCATCAGTTGCTTTGCATTAACTGCATCGTCGCAAACAGATACCGGTTCTTTGTTACAGAGAAATGGTTTTGCTTATCCTGTGCTTAACAGCGTATCTGCAAATGAAACAATGATGGTTTACCAGGTGTTACGCTTAACCAATCAGAATAAAGAAAAAAGCTTCATGGTTATATTTTGTGAAACACCTGTAACCGAATCAAAGCAGAGAGCAAAGTTAAAGAATGATTATATGCTCAGGCGTGAACGTATATACTTAGCCCAGGTATTTTTTGCTAAAGTTGAAGTAGTGGAGAAAGAGAATATACAAACAGATACAAAAACTTATTTCAGATTGCTGGAAGAAAAATATGCTGGTCTCAGGTTGTGGGCTGTTTTAAATACAGAAATGTTTTTGAAATAGCATAAAAAATCCCCCGGTTTTTCGGGGGATTTTTTTTTAATGTCTGAATGTTATCCGTTCATAATACGTAATACCATTAAAGGTATCTGAAAGTGATATGAGGAAGGTATTTTCATCTAACTGTTCAATTAGTGCTGAACCATTAATAGTGATCCTGGTTTCATTGTCAGTAAAAGCCCAGGCAATGGTTTCAATGATTTGCGGGTCATTAATATCGCATTTAGTAGCACCTTCATTTACTTCTAACGTATTATTGGTTTTAAAAATATATTTGTCGTCTTTAGTGCAGGCGTCCCAGGTAGGAAATTCATCAGTCCAGGCACCATTGTTTGTTTTTTGTTCATACTTACTTATAAACCACTCTTTTTGTGTAAGCAAAACTGTTTTTGATTTCTGATCATTTTTCTTTTTGCATGAAAAGAGTAAAGTGGAAACAACTGTAAACAGAAGTACTGTTTTTAAGGTAATTTTTAACATAGATATTTTTTTAATTAGGAATGAATGCAAGATAAACACAGTTAGCTGTATTTCCTACTTAATAAGATTCCTTCTCATTCGGAAAATCTTTGCTCTTAACATCTGTTATATATTGTTGAACAGCACCTGTTATCTGTTCGTGCATGTTTAAATATTTACGAAGGAACCTGGGGTTGAACTCATTATTGATCCCAAGCATATCATGCATTACCAATACCTGCCCATCGCAAAAATTGCCGGCACCAATTCCAATTGTTGGTATCGTTAAACTTTCTGATACTTCCTTGGCCAGGTTTGCAGGAATTTTTTCAAGCACAGTTGCAAAACAACCTGCTTCCTGTAAAAGGTTTGAATCTTTTCTTAATTGTGAGGCTTCTACTTCTTCCCTGGCACGAACATTATAAGTACCGAACTTATAAATGGATTGTGGTGTTAATCCCAAATGTCCCATTACAGGAATACCAGCTGCAACAATTCGTTTAATGGAATCAATCACTTCTTCACCACCTTCCAGTTTAATTGCATGAGCTCCTGTTTCTTTCATAATGCGGATAGCTGAAGCTAAAGCAATATCTGAGTTGGATTGATAGGTGCCGAATGGAAGATCAACCACAACAAAACAACGATGAATTCCACGTAACACCGATTGTGCATGATAGATCATCTGCTCTAAAGTAATAGGCAGTGTGGTTTCATGCCCGGCCATAACATTGCTTGCACTGTCGCCTACTAATATTACATCAATACCTGCCTCATCAAAAATTTTTGCAAAAGAAAAATCATAGGCTGTGATCATGGAGATCTTTTCGCCATTCAATTTCATTTTGTGCAGTGTATGTGTAGTGATGCGTTTTACTTCTTTATTTACAGACATGGAAGAATTTTGAAATTTTTGAATTAAAGGGCCAGCGAAGATGATTCAAGTTTTTTTGCTTTTACTTCATCATATAATAAATGAACAAGGCCATCAACCAAACCAATCTTTGGTACATAAATTTCTTCAATGTTGGTCCAGCGCATAATGTTGATGTAAATCTGTAAGGCAGGCATAATTACATCGGCCCTGTCTTCACGGAGTTTATAAATTTTCATACGCTCTTCCAGTGAAAAACTGCCGAGTTCTTTATGAAAGTCTCTTAAGGATTCAAGCGTAAGTGGTTTGCCTTCTTTTCGTTTTGATAAGGAGAATACTTTGTTGATATTACCTCCCGAACCAATGGCAATAATATCGGGATGATCTTTTGTACCCAGTTTGATAAAATCCTTCATTTCGAACCATTGCTTATCTTCTACCAACCCTTTCAGTAAACGGATTGTGCCGATATTGAATGATTCTTTAAACACAAGCTTGCCGGCATTAAAAAATGTAAGTTCTGTGCTGCCTCCACCCACATCAATATATAAATAGGAGTGATCTTTATCAAGGTTCTCTGCAATATGATTTTCATAAATAAAAGAAGCTTCCTCATCGCCACTGATCACTTTAATTTCAATACCAGTTTCCATTTTCACTTTTCGGATGAGATCCTGTGAATTCCTCGCATCTCTCATGGCCGATGTTGCACAGGCCTTGAGAAACTGTACTTCATAAATACTCAACAGGTGCTTATATGCTTTAATGGTTTCAACAACCTTGTTGATTTTGCCTTTGGAAATAAAGCCGGCTTCAAACACATCAAAGCCCAAGCGAAGGGGCACACGTACAAGATTGAGTTTATTAAATTCAGGTGGGGCTTTACCGTTTTCAACAACTTCAGTAATGAGAAGCCTTGCAGCGTTACTTCCTATATCAATGGCGGCCAGTTTCAATTTGTTTCAGAATTTTTTGATGCAGGAAATTATAGATCTCAATCTGTGAACGGATGGTTTTACCTTTTTTCCGTACATATGTATTCTTCAGATCATTATCCAGTATCCTTGCTTTTACGTTATCTTTTAATTGGATGTCAACATAATCTTTTAATTCCTGTTTAATGGTTGCATTGGTTATTTCCAATGCAGCTTCAACCCGGTGGTCAAGATTACGTACCATCCAGTCTGCCGAAGATATATAAA
>JANMOR010000063.1:0-1787 GCA_031369435.1 Chitinophagaceae bacterium | reverse complement strand
CGACAATTTCGAATCAGCGGTTTTGTTGGCAATGATATAGGTTGCTATCGCAGCTTCATAACCAACTTCATCTTTTTTCAACAGGAAGCGATCCCAGAAAAAACGTTTCACAGGTTTATACATGGGATGAATACTCCTGATCTCATCTCCAATAATGTAATAATAATCTACATCAACCAATTGATCAGCCGGCACATCTGTACGAACAATTGCGGGCAGACAGTTCTTATAAAAATGGTTATTGTACACATTAAACGAATGAATGAATAGCCAGTTAACTCCAGTTTTTTTAGAAACTGATGAGTCTGCGCAAATAGCAAGGAATGCCTGCTTGCTGTTAGCATCGTACCACCATTCACGACAGGATATAAAATTAAACGACAGCCAGAACTGTGTGATGAAAGTGGCCGATAGAACAATCCAGTAAATATTTCCGGCAGTGTGATACTTTTCTTTGAGCCAACTGATTGATGCAACAATGAAGCTCAGCAGGATGGGGATATAAAGCGTCGCTTTTCTTCCATCAATATAATAGGTGTTTAATAAAATACGTTGGGCAACCGTTGCTGCAATGATGATAAGTAATAACAGCAGAGAAAGGAGAGTAGCCTTTGCATAAATTGTTAGAAATGCTTGATGCTGATAACGTATCAAGTGCCTTATCAATAAAATAACAGAGATCATTGTTGCCACAATCAGTAAGTAGTAAATTATTTTTGCAGAACCCTCCTGGTTTGTAAATGGAAGAGGGTGGCCGTACATCAGATCATGAATAAAAGTTTTAAAAGAAGCCGACCATTCTGATGACCCCCATTTAAATTCATCCTGTTGTTTCAAATAACTGATAGGTTTATAGATCAGCAAACTGAGTAAAGCACCAATTACAAGAGGAGGGATATTATTGAATAGAATTGTTTGAAAGAGTGTTCGGGTATTTTCTTTCTGATAAAAAAGAAGAATGCCGCAATTTAATAAGAGCCAAAGCCCGAGATATACATTTAGCCAGGTGAAATTGGAATAAACTGCCAATGCTGCAAAACTAAATGTGAAGAGCAGGTATTTATTCTTTTGATAATGAAAAAAACCAATGAGTGATACAAGAGCCGCAAAAGAAAATGCATTTGCCATTCCATATCCTCGTGCAAGTGAAAAGAAATCGAGCAGGTATGGTACTGAACAAAGAATAAAAACAGCAACAAGCCGCAACAGGTAATGTTGTATAAGCCGGTTTACATACCAAACTGCTGTAACAAAGTATAAAACAAACAACAATACATTCGGTAAACGGATGGCCCATTCTTTCCAGCCAAACAATAGCACACTCCATTTCATAAAAATGGAATGCAGAATATGATTATTAGCTGTTTGAAATTGATTGGGAGCAAACATGATATCAGCAGGCGATACGGATACAAGGTCTGTTGTTGCACTTTCATCATGCGTTAGTGAAAGCAGAACTGCCCGAAAAAACAGATAGCCAAAAAGAAAAGCAAACAATAAAAGAAGGCTGACAGAATAAATTCTTTTTGACATGCAGAAGATCATTTTTTTTTATTTCAAAAATAGGGTACAGTTGCTGATAAGACCGCTTTCGTATTTTAGTTTTAAATCTTCAGAATAAATTAGAGATATTTTCTGTGTCATTTTCTTATAAGTAAGCAGCAGATTACGAAAGAGAGGTATCATAACATTGATTTTCCTTCAACCATTCCAGTTTGGCATGGTGTTTGAAAATTGTACAAAAAAATTATCTCTATGAATCTAAAAATCAGTTTTTTATTTATTCT
>JANMOR010000009.1:0-3569 GCA_031369435.1 Chitinophagaceae bacterium | reverse complement strand
CGGATGATTTCTAATTTTTTTACTATTCTTTTTTGTTGAGATGGTTGTTGATGTTGAATGGTATCAACATGGAACATTGTTCTCCCGTTCAAAAAAACTTTGTTGTTTTCAACAATGATCTGAATATTTTCCTGAGTCATTCTGATTTCTTCATCCATTCCATGATCATTCATATATGCAAATGCAGGAGCGGATTTAAATCTTGTTCTTATTTTTTCTTCGGGTGATGCAGAATCTTTTGAATTTTTATTCTCAACTTTTTCTCTTTTATAAAGCAGCCTTGCTTTCTGCTGTTTTATTTCATCAGCTGCTTGTGATTGTTTTTGCCGGTAGAAATCTTCTACAGGTACACGGTACGTAAAGGTCCATTCAGGATTTGTTTCATTCCAAACAAACCCTTCAGGAAAATAACCTTTCATTTTGCTGAGTAAAGAATCTTTTGACCAGTTCTGTTGCATTCTTACATAAGGAGCTTTCCCGGGTTTTGCAAGTTTACGTAGATTCAGCTCATGCATTTGCTCAAACTTTTTATAAAACTCAGCTTCTTCTCTTTTTCGTTTGGGATGCAGCAATGAAGAATCAGCTTCCATATGAAAAAACATATCAGGTGAATGTTCATTCATTTCAGGAACAGGTAATACTTTTATTCCGGGCCGAACAAAGCGTTCAATCCATTCTGCAGGCAGGTCATTAAAAATAACTTTATCGAATTTCATTTGCTCACCATCTTCTTCATTCCATACAATCAATTCATCATTTTTATTCAATTCTTTTTTGAATTCAAGAGTTATCTTTCTTTTTTCATCACGTAATGAAACTGCTTTGTCATTTTTCTTCAGCACAGCATCGGGACTGATGTAAACGGCATTTGTTCTGTATGCTGTTTGATTCTTTGCAGGTTTATTTTCTGTTGCTGTAACTGTGTGCGTACTGCCTTTAATGACCCAGCCTGTCATCGCAAACAATAATGTAAAAAATACAAGGGCAAGCAATCGTGTACTGATCTTATTTTTTTCAGAAGGTAAATTCAAAATACGTTTTACCCTGTCCATGAGATGATGCTTGTTATCACCCAATGCCATCACGAGTTGAGGGTTTCTTGCTCTTGCTTTTTCTACATTCAATAATGCTTCTGCATATACTGCCGCATTTTGCTGGAAATTCATGACATGGTCATCACAACAGTTTTCTCTTTCTTTTCTTGCAATACCTATAAGCAATAATGCAAAGGGATTGAAGAAGAGCATGGTTTCAGCCACAGATAATAATAAGTTCCAGAAATAATCATTGCGTTTTATATGTGCCAATTCATGCAGTATCACTGCTTCTAACTGTGCGGGAGTTAAATGAATAATAGCTGCTGCAGGAAGTAAAACAATTGGTTTTAAAAATCCAAGCGTTGCAGGAATATCAATCTGGCGGCTGATCACCAATTGAACTGTTTTTGTAATTCCCATTGACTCAACAAGGAATTCAAAAAAGGTTTGCAGATCTTCTTTGGCGGTGGTAATTCCTTTTCTGCGTAATGAGTTAGCAATCTGTAATTGAAAAATAAGTTTTGTTGTAAACCATAACAGCACAAAAAGATAAGCAACCGATAAATAGGGGAGAATAAAATTCAATTTAAATTCAAGCCAGTTAAATAATAACTGCCATCGGTTGTCTTTTGTAAAAGTGCTCAACAATGTATTGTTGATACTGGCATCTTCAATTACTAATGCTGTTGTTTGGATCAATTGATTTTTCCAATGATTCAGGATGCCTGCAATAAACCATGCAAAACCGCCTAAGGCAAATACACTGCTCAGGAAATTTTTAGCAGCAGCCTGTTTGATGCGGAAAATAAAAACAAGCAGCTGATAGATAATAAACAGCAATCCCATTTGCCAGATGCTGTCGGCAATGGCTTTACCCAATGCCTGTAAAAAAGCAGATTGAAATAGCTGCTGCATATTACTGCTGTTTCAGATTATCAATTAGTTTTTGAATTTCTTCTAATTCTTCTTTTGATGTTTTGTGATTGCCCAATGCCTGCATCACCAGTTGAGTGGAT
Organism: Chitinophagaceae bacterium; assembly: GCA_031369435.1. Taxonomy (GTDB): domain Bacteria; phylum Bacteroidota; class Bacteroidia; order Chitinophagales; family Chitinophagaceae; genus Lacibacter. Next base: position 1,516 of record JANMOR010000009.1, on the reverse strand, counting down.
GATCCCTGGAAGAGTGTATCAATCATTTTTCCCATAAATTGCTTTTGGGTTTTTTCACGGGAAATCAACGGAATGTATTTATGCGTTTTGTTGCTTTCATCTCTTTTCACCATTCCTTTTTCATGCATGATCTGCATTAACTTCAGCGTAGTGGTATAGCCTGCATCTTTGGTTTTGCTCAACACTTCATGTACATCTCTTACGGTAGCTTCATCACGTTCCCATAATACACGCAGGATCTCCAATTCACTTTCTGTTGGCTTTAATTGCTTTATACTCATGGTTTACGACTTGTTTCGTATCAAATATACGACCCGGTTCGTAAAAAAACAGACCGTTGGTCAAATTTTAAAGAAATTAACACATGAATCTTGTGGGTTGAGAGGAGTTCAGGTATCAATAAAAAAGTGAAGCCGTTCGCAAAGAACGGCTTCGGTGGCTTTAAAAGATATAAGGACAATTTATTTCTATTTCTATTTTTAAAAGCTTGAAATCCCAGAGTTCATATATACCCAAACATCATTCCAATCTTTTTGTAAATGCGGTTTCGTTGAAACTATGTGCAATTAAATAATTGCTTATAGAGTAAATATATTATTTCAAGAGAGAAGCCAAAACAAAAAGCCCCGGCATTTTATTTTATGCCGGGGCTTGATCATCTGATCAGATACTCAAAAGAGAATGAAACAAACAATTGAGTTTCTATATATCTTAAAACTTTTCAACATTTACTTTTACATCCATTTCTGTTTTACCATTCAATAATGAACGGTATTTATCTAACACATCTTTTGATTGCAAAACATTATTGATGGAAAGACTATCATTTTTCAGTTTTACAGAAAAACCCGCAGCGCTGATCAACTTATCTTCTTTTAATGCTTCAAGAAATGAATTTTCTAATTTCATTTCTCCTTCTTCTCCTTCCATCTTCTGTTCAATTGTTACGTTCACTGTTTCTTTATTGTTATGACTGCCTGTGCCATACATTTGTGCAAGGGTAGGAGCAATCACCAATGAAACAATACTCATCAACTTGATCAAAATATTCATTGATGGACCGGAAGTATCTTTAAACGGATCGCCAACAGTATCGCCAGTTACAGACGCTTTATGCGGTTCTGATTTTTTGTAAAACATTTCGCCATTGATCTCAACACCTTTTTCAAAGCTCTTCTTAGCATTATCCCATGCACCACCTGCGTTATTCTGGAACATGCCCATCAACACACCACTAACTGTAGCACCTGCAAGGAAACCACCCAAGGCTTCAGGTCCCATTGCAAAGCCAATGATCAATGGAGATGCGATGGTGATGGCACCGGGTAACATCATTTTTTTAATAGATGCTTCGGTTGAAATAGCCACACATTTATCATACTCAGGTTTGCCTGTGCCTTCCATGATGCCGGGAATGGTACGGAACTGGCGACGAACTTCTTCCACCATTGCCATTGCTGCTTCACCCACTGCACGAATGGCCAGTGAAGAAAAGATAAACGGAATCATTGCACCA
>JANMOR010000051.1:0-2132 GCA_031369435.1 Chitinophagaceae bacterium | reverse complement strand
CTTTCAACGGAGCCATCTGCAAAGCTTCCAATTCTCTTTTGAGAAAATATTCAACTGCTTTTACATCATGGTTGGTAACGCTCTCCAGGTTTTTTATTTCAACAGCTTTATCAACAGAAAAAGTTGCAACTACATCCTTCAAATCCTTTTGCTGTTGTACAGAAAGTTTAAAAAACTTCTTTTCAGACAAAAACAAAAAATAATCAATTTCCACCTGCACACGGTAACGGATGAGTGCAAATTCTGAAAAATATTGATCCAGGTGTTGCAGTTGATGACGGTAACGACCATCAATGGGAGAAACAGCAGTTAAGTTTTGAAGTTCCATGAAGAAGTTTATAGTTTGTAGTTTATAGTTGCAGGCTTTCGTAAATCAACTTTCACCTGTACTGACATATGTCCTTTCAATCTTCTCTGAACAGGCTCCATTAAAAAATCCTTTTCTTTGCAGCGCAAAAGTAAATGAATTGAAGAATACCGGCGTAATAAAACCCCATTTATGGTTTTTATTAGCCGGCATTATGCTGCAAATTTATTTAACGGAAATTATGAGCGAAAAGCATAAGATAAAAATTGCTGCGGTCAGTTATTTAAATACAAAACCCATGTTGTATGGTATGCAGAACGAGACATTTCTGCTGGAGCATGAGTTGGTATTTGATTTCCCCAGCCGTATTGCCGATGCGTTAAAAGATGGTTTGGTAGATGTAGGACTGGTGCCGGTGGCTTCGCTACCGCATTTGCCGCAGTATTCTATTGTGAGCGATTATTGTATCGCATCAGAGTATGAAGTAGCTTCTGTTTGTTTATTCAGCGAAGTGCCCGTGCAGGAGTTGACAACAATTTATCTCGATTATCAAAGCCGTTCTTCAGTTGCATTGCTCAAAATTTTAATGAAAGAGTTTTGGGGTATCAACCCGTTGCTCATTGATGCAAAAGATGAAAGCTTTCGTACAAAGATCAGTGGAACAACCGGCGCATTGGTAATTGGCGACAGGGCATTTGAACAGCGTCGTTTGTCAACCTATGTATATGATCTTGCCAGTGAGTGGCGGGCATTAACCGGGCTGCCGTTTGTATTTGCTGTTTGGGTGAGTTTACAACCCATGAGTGAGGAATGGATCAGTATGTTTAATGCGGCCAATGCTGCAGGCATGAAATTACTGGATGAAATTGCAGAACAACAAAAATTTCCTGCGTTTGATCTGAAGAAATATTATCACAATCATATCAGCTATACACTGAATGATGAAAGAAGAAAAGGGATGAACAGGTTCCTGGAGTTTTTGAGTGTATGATTATTTGATCAACGTAAATGTTCCTTTTTGTGAAGAGGTAATAAACTATATTAATTTGTTCATGCACTGATAGTTTTTATTATCTAATTCAAGCTAAGTTGGTGGAGGATTCAATTTTCGGTATTTTTATTTTTTAACCTAACAAATTGTTTATGAAAAAAACTAAATTTCTAATCCTCAGTTTAATCCTTAGTACTCTTTTATTAAGTTCTTGTAAGGGAGATAAGGGTGATACTGGTCCAGCCGGACCCGCTGGTGCAAATGGAGTTAATGGGCAAAATGGTTTAACCGGACCTGCCGGTGCTAATGGAGCAACCGGTCCTGCTGGACCTGCTGGTCCGACTGGAGCAACTGGCGCTGTCGGCCCCACTGGTGCAACCGGACCTGCCGGCCCTACTGGTCCAACGGGAGCAACTGGTGCTACCGGCACAGCGAATGTTATTTATTCTAATTGGATACAAGTATTGAATTCAGAATGGTCAAATACTGGCCAGATGGCAACAAGTCATAATAAAGATCTTACTGCTCCCGGTGTAACTGCCACGATGGTTAACCAAGGAACAATTTTGGTCTATATGTATTTTGATATTCCAAACACAATTAAATTTTTACCATGGTTTGATGGAACTTATTTAATATCGCATTTTGTGGAATATGCCCAGGTAGGTATCATCAGAGTAGGAACAAGAAGATTTGACAATGCTCCTTTTATTAATAATTATGCACCTATATTCTATCGCTATATTCTGATTCCCGGTGGCGTTAATGGTGCACGTTACACTTCCGGTCCTCTTGCTGGCTATACAGTTGAACAAGTAAAAATGATGAGTTATC
>JANMOR010000031.1:0-3019 GCA_031369435.1 Chitinophagaceae bacterium | reverse complement strand
GCAGGCAATCCCGATCTGAAACCGGAACAAAGCCTCAACTATGAAGCAGGTGTTCAGCATACAATGAAGAACATTCGTCATCGCCTGGTTTATTTTTACAGGGAAATTAAAACAGGACTTGACTTTAACTACACCACATTCAGCTATTATAATATTCCCAACCAGGTAGTACGTGGATTGGAATATGAACTAGCAATAACTCCAGTCAAAAACTTCACCATCACCGGCAACTATACATTCTTAAACGGAAATGAATTTGTTCAAAGCCGAGTTACTACAAAAGATACGGCTTACAGTTATTTGCTACGTCGCCCCAAACATAATTTGAACCTTAATGCTGGTTATGATTTCGGTCATGGATTATATGCAGCCCTCCGTGCAAAATATCTCAGCAACCGTTTTGATGTGGGTGGATATCAGAAAGCAGATATTGAATTGAAAAACTATTTCATACCGGGTGCTTATGCTGAATATAAATGGAACGGTCTTTTGCGCATCTTTGTTGATGCACAGAATATCAGCAATACAAAATTCTATGATGTGAATGGTTTCAACAGTACGCCCTTTGCGATCAATACTGGCATACTACTGCATTTATAATAGATAAAAGCCGAAGGCCGGGAAGTTGCTTCTTTTCATCTTCCCGTCTTTCACGGCTACTATATATCTCAACATACGATGAGCAAGCACGAAGAAAAAAACTGCCCCCGATGCAATGCCGCCTTTGAATGCAAAGCAGGCGACATCACCAAATGCCAGTGTTATGGCATTGAATTAAATGCTGAAGAGGAATCATTGATTCAATCAAAATACAGTGATTGTCTTTGCAGAAATTGTTTGCTGCAGTTGAAGCAATCCTATTTTCTGTTTAAAGATCAGCCTGAACGGTACAGTAACCGATAAGATGAAGGGATGAGTGCTTTATTCAATCAAAAAATTAATATTCTTACATGTTGATAAGGGAACTTTTACTTTTGTAAAAATCAACTGCTATGGAATGGAATTTCAAAGAATTGCTAACCCTTACTTTTACGCTGTTTGCGGTGATAGATATTATTGGAGCTGTGCCCATGCTCATATCTATCAAAGAAAAGATGGGAGGTCTTAATTCAGGAAAAGCGACATTGATTTCCGGCGGATTGATGATTTTATTTTTCTTTATCGGCAAACCTTTTTTAAATGTTCTGGGAGTAGATGTAAAATCATTTGCAGTGGCAGGATCGATTGTGATCTTTATCCTGGGCCTTGAAATGGTATTGGGCATTGAATTTTTTAAACCGGATAAAGATGCCAAAGCAGGAACAGTTGTACCTATTGCTTTTCCACTTATCGCAGGATCGGGAACCTTAACCACCATCATGTCGTTGAAAGCAACCTTTGAGCGAAGTGATAAAAATGAATGGATGATCCTGGTTGCCATTCTTATAAATCTCATTATTATTTATTTAGTACTTCTTTCATTGAACAAGATTGAAAAAGTATTAGGACCTGCCGGTTTAATAGCAGTACGAAAGTTTTTTGGCGTAGTTTTGCTGGCCATTGCTGTAAAAATATTCGGCAGCAATGTGGGTGGATTGATTAAATAGAAAAAACAAGTATATCTGACATTTGGATTTTGTTTTTTGAGCATTGGCTTTTCATTTCTGGCCTCGTAGTACAATGGATAGTATAAGGGCCTCCGAAGCCCCAGATTCAGGTTCGATTCCTGACGAGGCTACATAAAAACAATTCAGGTACCGACGATTACGGTCGGACTGCCGAATGAAATTTCGGCATTCGATTCTGGGCGAGGCTACAAAAAACCGATCTTGAAAAACAGATCGGTTTTATACTTTCATCATCTTATTAACGTTTATTCCTAAATTGACAACTGAATCCAATTTATCATTTATGAAAAAAATATTCCTGCTGTTTGTTTTTTTTCCCTTCATCTTAAATGCACAGAATTTGCATCTTTCCTTTCGTGCCGGATTTGCCAATTACCAGGGCGATCTGAAACAAAATGCCTTTTCATTGAAACAGGCAAAATTCGTTGGCAGTGTAGGTGCCCGGTATGATTTAACCGAACACTTCTTATTACGTTCACATCTTAGTTTAGGATCGCTTCGTGCAGATGATGCTAAAAATAAAAACGCTTCTTTAAAAAACCGAAACTTCAGTTTTCAAACAAAATTATTTGAATGGGAATTTGGTGGTCAATACAATATTTTCAGTTTGAATGATAAATGGTGGACACCCTATGTATTTGCAGGTGGCGCTTTGTTTCATTTTAAACCAAGTACATTGGATAATGTTGGCAACCGTGTTTATCTGCAGCCATTGAGTACAGAAGGACAGGGTTTTATTGCCGGAAAAAAAACTTATAAGCTTACACAGTTTGCAATTCCGTTTGGAGTTGGTGCTGAATATGCATTAAATGAAGACATGCGGGTGGGACTGGAACTGGGCTACCGGAAAACATTCACCGACTATATTGATGATGTAAGCAGCAGTTATGTTGATGAAGGTTTATTACTTGCTGCCAGAGGGCCACAAGCTGTTGCACTGGCTTATCGTGGAAATGGCTCCTATCCTGTTGCAGGTTCTTTAAGGGGTAATGAAAAAAATAAGGATGCTTATTATTTTTTACAAATCACTTTTACATGGCGACCATTTGTTGATTGGTACGAACGTACATCAGGCATTGCATCATTTAAGAAAAGTAAAAAAAAGGTAGGATGCCCGGGAACAGGGGTGATAGGGTATTATTCATATTCAGGCACTAAAAGCCAGCGCTCTCATTTTACGCCAGTCTTACTTTTTATATACTTGCGCCATTCTATCAATCAGAATCCAATACAAGTATATGACTCATTCACCAGGTATTGAAATAACAAGGTCATTATTTTTTGGATTGTCAGTTTCATATCTAACTTGTACCGTGTCCCCAATAGCACAACAATCATTACATTTTTTGCAGAAAGTATCCGGCACATCTCCAGTATACACTTTCCCTTCAACGGTAAAATAGTAATATAAA
>JANMOR010000013.1:0-9333 GCA_031369435.1 Chitinophagaceae bacterium | reverse complement strand
GTTTAATCATGTTATTCTTTGCGTACCCGATGGTAAAGACACTATTTGGCTGGAATGTACTTCCAAAGATAATTACTCCGGAGTTTTAGGTGCATTTACTGAAAACAGAAACGCCATGTTGTTGACTGAAAAAGGAGGTGTGCTTATAAAAACGCCTGCCAGTAATGCACAAAACAATCAGTGGATCAGTAAAACCCAGGTAGAATTATTTGAGGATGGCAGTGCCCTTGTAAAAAGCAGGATGTTTGTATCAGGTGATTTCTGGGCTCCATTTTTTTATTTAGTGGCCGGCAAATCAAAAGACGATATGAAAAAGATCCTGGTGCGGCGTTTCCAATTTAAATCACCTGATGATTTAGAAGTGAAAATTGTAGGCGACTCAGCTCATGGTCATCTTATAGAATGCAAATTTGCATACTCCAGGTTTTATGATTTTAAAACCGGAGCAAAGCATTTCATGCCGTTCAGGAATTTTAAATTGAATGATGAAGAGATCAAACCAGCTGAAACACGTAAATATGATTTCCTCTTTGATTTTCCCTACATTAAAACAGACACTACTGTGTTCCTGCTTCCGAAAGAGTTTAAAAAAGATAACCTGCCCGATCTTAAAAAAATTGATCACGACTTTGTTTCTTATTACAGGAATATAACTACGGATGAATCGAATAACACTTTAACTATTGTATCGCAGTTACAACTTAAAAAACATATTTTGCCCGCTGCCCGCTACCAGGAAGTAGCTAAATACTTTGAAGCTGTTTTGAAAGATGAGAACCAAAAAATTGTTTTGAAAAGAGAATAAACTTTAAAAGGTTTTTTTTAAGCAGTTCAATTTACCCTTCTGGGGCAACTTGTAATTATTCTTCGTTTGCCCGTTCCAATACCAAGTTTCTTTAAAAAGGGCTTTAATATAAATTCTTCTGTTTGGCAGTCAATCATATTGATATGTACAGTAGCTCCTACAAAATAATACCAATCATTTTCACGGGGGTTTCCTCTAACTGTACCCACAGGTGCTGTTGGGTTTCCGCCCGGTATTTCGCCACCACGCCATGAATACTTTGCTGCCTGTGGACCACGTGCTGCTGCTATCAAATTTGGATCAGCATAAGATTTACTTAAATCATCAAAATAATCAGTAAATAATTTGCGTTGCGAAAACTCAACGCTCATAGCAAGATTGCAATTGATCTTATACTTGATGCCATAACCAATGGGAATGCAAAGCTGGGTTAAGGAATAAAATTTTCTATCGGGGTATTCACTCAGTCCCTGCCCTTCTGTTCCCAACGGTTGCAAATAAACTTTTTTATTATTCTCATATGTGTAGGGGTTAAAACGATAAACCCCGGCTCCAAGAAATATATATGGTGTAATACGTTTCACTTCAAGATCAAATACATTGAATTCAATACCGGCATGTAATTCATGTAAGTTGGTTCTGAAATTAAGATTGCGTGGTTGCAGGTAATCACGGTTAAAACGATCATCCGCATAAATACTTCCGTATGCATACCCGGCACGGATGAGGAAATGATTGTTCAATGCAATTTTTCCGGTAATGTGTACAGCAGGTCGTGCCTGTGCAAACGTAAATACATCAGGCTTTAAATCGCCCTGGTAATTGGATACCCCTGTAAAAATGGCTAACTGGTATTTCTGTGCGTTTATTTTCAGGCTCACAATAAGAGCAAGGGTAAAGAAAATAAGGAAAATAAGAAGGGGTACATCTTTACGATTGTAAATAGATTTGGTTTTCTCTAAGCGTTTCATAGTTATAGGTTTTTAAGGCTTTCAGCTCAATGATTAAGGTACAACGATTTTTTGATGATTTCATTGTACAGAAAGGCAAAATTTTGATACAATCAGCATATTAAACAATAGAATATTTTATTGCCGGGCTTCAAACATTTATAAATGATTTGCTGATGGAGCTGTATGCTTTTAAATACTTGCCCGTTTGATGCACTCATATCCACAGTTTACCAACATTACAACCCCTTTACATTGTGTTCATACAGAGTTAATGATTTCGCAACATGGAGCATATAGTTTCATGCAGCGGTTTCAAACTATAGCAAGGAAATTATTCAGCCTGTTGGCTTTCATATATCGTTTCTGGTTTTATATACAACTAAAAAACTTTCATCATGAAATCGTTTCCACTTAAAATAATCATCCTTTATTCCGATTCGGAATTTACACCCTGGAAAGAAAATATCAATGTGCAAACCATCACCAGCCTTATTCAGGCACTTTCATTGCAGCACCAGGTAACCATTACGCATTTTAATTGCATGGAAGAATGTTTCGCAGCTCTTCTTAAACGGTTCGACCTGGTGTATAATGCTTGTTACGGTTTTGACAACTATTCACAAACAGATATTGTGGAGTGGCTCGATGAAAATGAAATACCACATACTTCATCAGCATGGCAGGCTCAATTGGTTGCCCAGGATAAAGGCCTGCTGCCATCATTGTGCTGCGATACAGGTTTGCAAACACCACGCTTACTTGACCTTGATGAAATTATACATTTCAAAGGGACCATGCTGCTGAAACCACGGTTTGGAAGTTTGCATCGGGGCATCTGCATCTTCGATGAAAAAAATATTCCTTATCAACAGGTATTGAATAAAGACAATATTGTACAACCTTATATCAATGGCAAAGAGTTTACTGTGGCCGTATTGCCAACAGAAGATGGAACAGGTTCAATTTGCCTGCCACCGGTTGAAGTAGTCCCTTTTGAAAAACAGGAAATATTTATTGCAGGAAATACAAGCGGCAAAACATATATCAACTATGAACCCGCCATTGACAGTGAACTCCGTGAACGAATCATGAATCATGTATTGAGGATTCACAGGCGTATCGGGCTAAGAGGCATGAGCAGAACTGATGTGCGGATACAGGATGGGAAAGTGTATATACTTGATATTAATGCCATGCCTAATATTGAACCACGTCAAAGTTTCCTGCCAAACATTGCTTATTACAACGGTATAACCTATGCTGAACTGGTTAACCGGATGGTACAATGTTTTTATCATCACTATTACAAGGCAGAAAAAGAAGGCATCTTGGCTTGATGATTATAACTTTCGCTTCATCAACCAATCGGTTTGCAAATCGGTACCCAGCAGAAAACTGTGTTCATTGAATTTTTCAAAACCCCAGCGCTCATAAAATGCAATGGCCCGTTCATTCTTTTCCCATACTCCCAACCAGATATTGCTTTTGTTTAATTCTTTCGCCTTAACAATGCAGTATTGCATCAATGCACTGCCAACACCTTTACCAATGGCAGAACTTAAAGCATAAATCCTTGCAATTTCAACGGCATTTTCAGTTGCCATGATCTGTTCTTTACTGTTGAAACGCATCCTTGCATAACCGCATGGTTCGTTGCCGGCATAGGCCAATAAAAAAAGACCATCTTCTTCCTCAACTTCTTTCATCAATGCGGCTTTAGTAAACTGCTGGTTCATGAAAAGTTCTATATCTTCTTTAGTGTTATCTTTTGCAAATGCATCATAAAAAGTAATACGGCTCATATCGGCAATGAGCTCAGCATCTTCTTTACCTGCAACTCTCACTGTTATTGAATTCATATCAACCTGTTTCAGCATTAAATACAAAGATAATTGTGAATGTTTTCTTCTGAAACAAAACTTTTATCTTTAAAGAATAACAGCATACTTTAATAACCAATTCAGCTATATGGACAGGAAATACTGGGAGCAAATAGCACCCAATTACAGCGAAGAAATTTTTGATGTGCTGCAAAACGATAAGTCGGGCAAAATTGTAACAGCCATTGAGCAGGTGGCTTCCAAAGAAAAAACGGTAACAGATATTGGTTGCGCTGTGGGCAAATGGATTCCCTTGCTGGCAACGGCTTTTAAACAGGTGGTGGCAACTGATATTTCTGCCATTAATCTTGATCTTGCAAAAGAAAAATGTAAAGATTATCCCAATGTAGAATACCAGCGGATGGATATGAGTGCATATACATTAACCGTTACCCCCTGTGATGTGGCCGTATGCATCAATGCCATCCTTACCGACGATCTTAAGAAACGTATCAATTTTTTTCAATCGCTCAATATTTGTTTAAATAACGGGGGCGACTTGATCCTGGTTGTTCCATCATTGGAATCAAAATTATATACCAACATTATTGCTCACCGCTGGAATGTGGATGATGATCATAAAGAAAAAATTGAATCGGTTGAAAAAGCATTTGCATTAGCAAAAAATATAAAACAGGGTGTAACTGATATTGACAATGTACCTACCAAACATTATTTAAAAGAAGAACTGGAATTGTTACTCACACTTGAAGGTTTTGTTGTGGATCGTATTGAAAAAATAAACTATACCTGGAAAACAGAATTTAACAACCCTCCCAAATGGTTAGCTGAACCTTTTCCATGGGATTGGATGTGTGTAGCAAAGAAAGACTGATCATATACGAAAATAAAAGCATCTCTATATTGCTGTTTTGTAATCAAACTAAATAAGGTTTCATTTTTACTTTGATTTACTTTAATTCTTCTCTACCTTTCTTATCCTTCCCATCCTATCTCAACTCTACCCTCTCTTTATTCACTTTTTAAAACCAAACAACATGAGACAGATGTTTCTTCTTTGTTTGCTTATTCCTGTAATTGGGATGAGCCAACCCAAAAATGTACTGAATACCAACAGGGTATTCCCCAAAGTTGACAAAGTTCTTGAATTTGAAAAAGCTTTAGGTGCACATGCACAAAAGTATCACACCGGCGACTGGCGTTGGCGTGTGTTTGAAATTTCAACCGGTCCCGATGCAGGTGGTTATCATATTACAGAAGGACCAACAAGTTGGGAATCGATTGATGGCAGAGGTAATCTCGGCACCGAACACAACAACGACTGGAATAAAAGTGTTGCTGTTTATTTAACTGACAGGGGTTCGAGTGGTTACTCCGTATTCCAGGATTCATTGAGTACAGTAGCCATTACCGACTACACTGACAAAATCAATATTACGCACTACTATCCAAAACCAGGTTGGGCAGGTAAAGTGTATGATGGCATAAGGAATTTCAGAAAAGTTTGGCAGGCAGGTGGTGAATCAATGGCCGTTTATAATGCAAGTTCATCAGGCCCGGCTCAAATTACTGTTGTTACCCGCTACAAACAAGGCCTCAAGGAAAGAACAATGAATTTTCGTAAACCAATCAAAGAACGTTATGAAGCAATAAACGGAAGCGACTCATGGGACGATTGGCTGGATATTCAAAGAAATTATTTAGATAATGTATGGAGTGAAATACTTTTATTCAGAGCCGATCTGAGTTCAAAATAAATAAATGTATTAGTTGAACTGATTACTTTAAAAAAAACGCTCCGAAAATCCGGAGCGTTTTTTTATTCATTTCTTATAACTCATCATTCAAATCACATTTTCAATTACCATTGCACTTGCACCTCCTCCACCATTACATATACCCGCAGCACCATACTTTGCATTGTTGGCTTTCAAAACATTGATGAGTGTTACAATAATTCTTGTCCCACTGCATCCCAACGGATGACCTATTGAAACTGCACCACCATGTACATTTACTTTTGAAGGATCTAATTTCATCCGCTTGCTGTTTTCAATTCCTACCACAGCAAATGCCTCATTCAATTCCCAATAAGCGATGTCTTCCATTTTTAATCCTGCTTTACTAACGGCCCTGGGTACTGCCAAACTCGGAGTAGTTGTAAACCATTCAGGCACCTGTTCCGCATCGGCATAAGAAAGTATTTTTGCAATGGGTTTCAACCCCAACTCATCTGCTTTTTCTTTACTCATCAATACCAAAGCAGCAGCACCATCATTCATTGTACTTGCATTAGCAGCCGTTACTGTTCCTTCTTTTTGAAAAGCCGGACTCAGTGTAGGAATCTTATCAAACTTTACATTATAAGGTTCCTCATCTTTAGCAAATACAATGGGATCACCTTTTCGCTGTGGAATTTCTACCGGCACCACTTCATTGGCAAACAATCCGTTTTCCCATGCAGCCTGGCTGCGTTTATAACTTTCCACAGCAAACGCATCCTGGTCTTCTCTGCTGATACCACATTCCTTTGCACATAACTCAGCAGCATTGCCCATTGCTTTTCCGTCATACACGTCTGTTAAACCATCTTTTGCCAATCCATCAACCAGCGTTACATCGCCATATTTATTTCCCCAACGTTGTAAAGCTGAATAGTATGGCACATTGCTCATGCTCTCCATACCACCGGCTATAACAATATCTGCATCGCCAAGTAAAATACTTTGTGCGGCCTGTGCTATAGCTTTCATACCACTGGCGCAAACTTTATTAACGGTTGTACAATTTACTTCATTGGGTAACCCCGCAAATTTAGATGCCTGTCTTGCAGGTGCCTGACCAAGATTGGCTTGTATTACACAGCCCATTAATACATCCTGCACTTGCTCTGGTTTGATGCCTGCTTTTTGTACAGCGCCCTTGATAGCAATAGCTCCTAACTGTGTTGCGGTTAAACTTTTTAAACTTCCTCCAAAACTGCCGATGGGTGTACGAACAGCGGAGATAATATACACTTCTTTCATATTGATTCAATCGTTTAGAAGGGCAAAGATAGTTAATGAAGATGTTATTAGGAACGATGAAATCTATCTGAGTAATGTGTCAATGCAACACTCATTTCTTTTTTATAGCTGTTGTTTTAATGTTCAGCTTTTTACCTGTATTCAGTTTCTTTAAATTCAAATCAGCATCCGCAACGGCATGAATTTTAAAATGTACAAGATCTTTCCCCATTGTGATATCACAATCTTTCACATACAGGTTATCAAAGCTGATGTCAATCATTTTGCCCGATTTACCTTTTGCAATAGCCTTCTCTACCAGGGGCGGCAGGGTTAAGATCAATGAATCTAAATTGAGAATTAATTTAGAAGCAATGGTATCCCTGATCATGTCGTGCAGGAACTCATCACCGGCATTAACCATCGTACTGTTTGAGCTAACCGAGTATTCAAAATTCCGGATGACCATCGTTTGTGTGGCGGTTTCAAATTCCAGCTTACCACTTGCAACCATTTTTCCTTTGATATCCTTTCCGGTTTTTACTTCAACCGAAAGACCTGCTTCAGATGCATAGGCTCTGATATCTTTTATTGACACAGTATATCCTTTTGCCGAAATCTTTTTTCCTTTGAACAACTTGTTTACTTCTTCATTGATTTCATCAAAGGAAGCAAATGCATACAAATAAAAATCTGAGGTAGCTGATTCAGTACTTAACTGTTTGAAAGGGGGCAGTTTAGTGGGTGCCGAAAGATTGGCAGTATCAGTCATCATCGTCATCTTTGCCTGAACGCTTGTATAGCATGTGATCGCATCGGGGTTTAATACAATCTTCCCCCTTAGGCTGTCGCAGGAAAATTTCATCCATGCCATTGGTTTTTTTCTATGGATGATCATTGGCTTTTGCAGATCGTACCAGACTTTTGAAATAGCAGGTTCCAGTGAAACTGAATGCTTCATTTCCTTATCAAGCATTTTTGTGAGCTGTGTTTCATTATCCTCCAGCCACTTGTTTAATTTCTTTTTCAGGTTTTGTTTTATCGGACCCACCTGCAGTACAGGTTCACGAACCCATTGTACCGATTTAATTTTAAATTTGGTGATAATATCCCAATTGGCATCCAACCCAACAGTAGTTGTTAAATGAATAATTACTTCTGTTTTTAAAGGCTCCACCTGCGCTGTCATCATTTTACCAAATCTGCTTTTTGTGAGCTTTGCAATAACCTCCAGTGGAAAGATGCATACGAGATTATTACCTGCCGTACTTATTCTGATAGGGTTTGCTTTATTAAAGATGAGGAATGCTTCATCTTTTTCATTTTGCATTGGGTTGATGGTCGTTTCTAAAAACTTACCGGTTATTTTCGCATTGATCCATGTTTCAAAATTTTTGATTTGATAATGAATGGGAATATTAAACGTAGAAACGGGTATGTCAACCGTAAAATTTTCAGTGATTGCTTTGGGGTCTTTTTCAAATTTGCTTTGAAAACACCCTTTGCAACTCCACAAGGTGGTGCTGAGTAATAATGCAAACAAAATAAAAAGGCGGAATGAAAATTTCATAGTAACAACCAAAAGATTTTCTCAATTTAGCCTTTTTACCCAGATGCAGTATTACATAATTCACAGCTTTCATTATGTTTTTCACATAGCGTTACGTTGCAGGAAATAAAATAGTTTTACAGGAGTGTAAGTTTTCTTCCCTTCCTTCGACTAATAGAAGTAACCAGCAATCAATCTTAAATGGAACAGGCTTTTATTGAAATGATCAACGCTAACAGGGGTACCATCTTTAAAATTTGCAATTTGTATTGCAGAGAAAAGGAAAACAGGAAAGACCTGTTCCAGGAAATTGTACTGCAGCTCTGGAAATCTTATCCTTTTTTTAGAAAAGAAGCAGCCAGCAATACCTGGATCTACCGGGTGGCATTGAATACGGCCATATCAAATTTCAGGAAGGAAAGCAAAAAGCCCATCAAAACATCACTCACTTCAGCAGAGTTTCAGTTTCCATTTATTCCTGATCTTTCAGATGAAGAGGAACAATTCAGTTTATTGAATGAAGCCATTGACCTGCTGTCAGAAATAGAGAAAGCCGTGATCATGTTGTACCTCGACGAAAAATCATACGATGAAATAGCCGGGATCATTGGCATCAGCAACTCTAATGTAGGTGTAAGGCTCAACCGGATAAAAACCAAATTAAGCAACATCATTAAAACAAAAGCACTATGAACTTAGATGAATTAAAATCTGCATGGCAGGTGTACGATAAAAAAATACAAACTGCACAAGTCATTAACGAAAAATTAATTGAGAGTATGATCAAAGAACGGTCGTTTACAAGAATTTCCAAAATCAGGCAGCAATACAATGGTTTCTTTATTATCCTGCTTGTTGAACTGGTTGTTTTAACAGCAGTGCTGATCGGCAACCCTTTTGATTTTAAATATAAACTGCAGTTTGTTCCATATGCTTTTTTAATTGCCGGTATTCTCGTTGCGTTCTTTAACCTGCTGAACTTATACAAAAAAATCAGTGGCCCTTTATCTAATAACACTATTGGTACATTTCTGAAAAATATCCTTGATAGTTATGAGCGGAATAAGGTTTTTGAAAAATGGTTTGGGATCATCTTCTTATCAATTGGCTTAATGGTGCCGTTTTCCTTTTTACCTCAGAAGTTAGAAAAGAATGGAATAAGCGCTGCACTGCTTGAAAC
>JANMOR010000006.1:0-2931 GCA_031369435.1 Chitinophagaceae bacterium | reverse complement strand
ACCTGAAGGTTACGAGCCAACTGTTTCAGTAACTACAAAAAAAATAAATGATAAAGTCGAGATTAAAGTGAAAGATAACGGTAACGGTATTCCACAAAAGGTAGTTGACAAAATCTTTCAGCCCTTTTTTACAACCAAACCAACCGGGCAGGGAACAGGATTGGGATTATCCCTAAGTTATGATATTGTAAAAGCACTTGGAGGAGAGTTACAAGTAGAAACGAAGGAAGGCCAAGGGAGTGAGTTTATTATTCAGTTGCCGGTAACATCCTGAAGATCTCGATATTTTTTATAATTCGATAACCATGTTATATGAATGATTTTTTGAAAAATGATACAGACACTAAAGTAAAACAGGAGATAATGGAAGTGCATCATTCTTTCTGGAAGGCTTTGGCTGACCGTGATGTAGAAAGCAGATTTTATTACTGTGCCGACTGTGTTACGTTTATTGGGACCGGGCTGAATGAAAAAGCGGGTAATAAAGAAGAGTATGCTGAAGTAAATAAGAAAGGGGTTAACCAATATCCAGAAAAATTTCAGATGGAATTTTTCTGGACAAGGGTATCGGTTATAGATACCATGGCATGGGTGGAGAACGAAGTTGAATGGACACAAAAGATCGATGAAAAAGAAGTAAAACAGCTGACACGCAATACAGTTGTTATGAAATACCTGGACGGCCGTTGGCAGATTGTACATGTACATGGTTCATTACCAGACTATCGGCTGGCGGGGCAGAATTATATAATAAATAGCGAAACCATCAGGTATAACCAGGAACTCGAGAGAGAAGTTACACAGCGCACAAGGGATCTCAACCATGCAATGGAAAATCTCAAAAAAACACAGTCGCAGCTTATCCAATCAGAAAAAATGGCAGGCCTTGGCGAACTCACTGCAGGTATTGCTCATGAAATTCAAAACCCATTAAACTTCGTTAATAATTTTTCAGAAGTGAACAAAGAATTGATTGACGAAATGCAACGGGAATTAAAGGTTGGAAAAATTGATGATGCGATTGAAATATCAAATGATATAAAAGCAAACGAAGAAAAGATAAATCATCATGGCAAAAGAGCTGATGCAATTGTAAAAGGAATGCTGCAGCACAGCCGCAGCAGCAGTGGTGCTAAAGAACCAACTGATATCAATGCACTGGCAGATGAATATTTACGATTGGCCTATCATGGTTTAAGAGCCAAGGATAAATCTTTCAATGTAACCTTGAAAACTGATTTTGATGAAAGTATTGACAACATTAAAATTGTTCCGCAGGATATTGGAAGAGTTGTTCTCAATTTGATCAACAATGCATTTTATGTGGTGGATGAAAAGAAAACCCTTCGACAAGCTCAGGGTGACAGCTATGAACCAACTGTTTCAGTAAGCACAAGGAAAACAAATGGCAAAGTAGAAATAAAAGTTGCTGATAACGGTAATGGTATCCCTCAAAAAGTATTGGATAAAATATTTCAACCCTTCTTTACCACCAAACCAACCGGGCAAGGAACAGGTTTGGGTTTATCATTGAGTTATGATATTGTAAAAACACATGGCGGAGAATTGAAAGTAGAAACGAGAGAAGGTGAAGGGAGTGAGTTTATTATTCAACTACCATATTCTATATAAAAATGAAACACTGCTTCACCCTGCTTTTATTTATCTCCCTTTGCTTTGACATAAAGGCTCAACAAATACTGCCTGACAGTTTGAAAACAGCTTTTCAACTAGCTTCGAATGATTCCGTAAAATTTAAAGTATCCAGAGCCATCTATACCTTTTACGAAGAAACCAACCGGGATTCTGCGCTTCACTATGCCCAGCTTCGTTATACCATAGCAAAAAAATATAATCGCAGAATTGAAGAAGCCCATTTGAAAGGCCAAATGGCATATCAACAAATATATCTTGGTCGTTTCAGTGAAGCATTAACCAATCTTACAGAAGCTATTCAAATTGCTACAAAAAGCAGAGACGCAACTACCTGGGAACTTACTGCTTTTAATACACCTGGAAAAAGCCGCCAGATTACTTTGTCTATGCTCAATCATATGCTCGGCCACTTGAAATTGCAAACAGGAAACACCGAAAGTGTACATTATTTCAAAGAAGGGAGAAGAATTGGTATAGAAATTGGCAATGCCTTTCGGGTTACTGTCGCCGATATGGTGCTGGCCACAAATTACATGCAGTTGAATCAACCTGATTCTGCATTGCTTTATGCAAAGGAAGGTGAAGTGTACGGCATTCGTGGTGGCATTTCAAAATACCTTTCCAATATCTATTCTGTTATAGGAGATATTTATTGGCAAAAAAGAATAGACACAATGGCGTTGATTTATTATCACAAGTCGCTTCAATATGCTATCCCGGAAGCAAACTTTACTGTTGTTGGTGGTGTATATGAAAGCCTCACTAATTACTACAAAACAATTGGCAATGCCGATTCATCGTTGCATTATGCAGCTAAAACTCTTGCAGTAGTTGAATCACTTGGCGCTGTTACTACGTTCTGGTCCAGAGATATTAACCTTGGTAAGGTGTACCAGAATCTGGCTATGGCTTATTCGCTGAAAAGGAATACCGACAGCACCAACAAATACCTGCAACTTGCACTTACAGTGAAGGATAGTTTAACAGCCAATAAATTAAGCAGACTTTCGGCCTTTCAACGTTTAACTTTAGATGAACAAATCCGGTTGCAGGAAGAAGAAAAGAAACGAACAGAAGCCGAAAATAAACGAAGGATGTTTATTTTGTTTGCAGGCATTGCTGTGGCCATGATCATCATTTTACTGATCTATCGTAACAACCGGCAGAAACAAAAAGCTTACAATCTTTTGCAAATGCAAAAAGCAGAAACTGATTTGCAAAAAGAAAAAGCCGATGCTGCTTTGCAGGAATTAAAATCCACCCAATCTCAACTCA
>JANMOR010000723.1:0-6996 GCA_031369435.1 Chitinophagaceae bacterium | reverse complement strand
AAAAAGAAAAAAAGCGGCGAAGTATTAACTGCAGAAGAAGAAGATCTTGGAAAAGGAAATCTGTTTGCTACCGGTTTAGTTGCTGGTGGTGCGTTAGCAGGAGTGTTAATTGCATTTTTCGCTGCTCCGGATGCAACACAGGGATTTTTGCAAAAAATAAATTTAGAACATGGATTAACGAATGCCCTTTCCACCAATGGTTATTTTCTTTTAGGCACTGCCTTCTTTGTATTCATGGGCTATACGCTTTATCGCATCGGAATAAAGAAAACAGAAAAGCTGAAAGAATAAGTTCTAACAAATTTCAATAAAAGAAAAATGCCTCTAAAAAGAGGCATTTTTTCATACAACTACTATGGAAAACGGGTTAGAAAGTACAATTAAACGAGTCCGATGAAAGATGCTGCGGCTTTTGCCTGGCGGAACATGAAAAATTCTGATACCGGTTGCTCAGCAATTTGTTCATACAGATCGGTGTATTTGGATGTGATATTATTGATGCTGTATTTATAACGCATTTTCCATCCATTGTTCACCAGCTGATCACGGTATTCTTCATTCTCAATTACTTTTAAAATACCACGACGGATATCAAGAATATTATAAGGATTTACTTTGCAGGCTGCATCTTCTGCTATTTCATCCATGGGTGAAATGCGGCTGGTAACTAAAGGCCGGCCCACAGCACATGCTTCCAGTATAGGTAATCCAAAACCTTCATAGGTTGATGCAAAAGCAACCATATCGCATAATTCATATTGTTGCTTCAATTCATCAAATGAAAGATTGGTATAAGATTTATAATCAATTTTATTTTCCTGTAAAGCAATTTGCGTTTCAACTTCCAGGCTGCCGATGATATGCAGCTCACAATTCAAACCCTTTAATGCAACCGCAAGATTTTGAATATTTTTATTTTCTTTTGTTCCTATTTGAAGAATGCGTGGTTTCTGTGTATTGAATTTTTTGGGAACAAATTCAAAACGTGGATCAAAAAAATTGGGAACTACTTTTACTTTTTCAGCATTTACACCGGTTAATTTAACCAGTTCCTTTTTTGTTTTTTCGCTGATGACCGTAATGGTGTTGGCACGCCACATGGGCAATTGATACCAGAAGAATTTAAACATCCAGTATTTAAAATCCCATTTACTGTATTTGGTAAGGAACACACAGTCATGTATGGTTAACAGCGTATTTCTTTTTTTCATACCAAGTGATACATAATGTATATCACCCGTGATATGATTAACCGTTCCCTGGTTAGCGCCTGATTTAAAAATATTGGAAAAAACATTGCGGATAGATGGAACCTCTACTTTCTTTGGGTTGAACTGCGATTGAGTTGCAACCTGCGAATACACATTATTAAAAAGTGATTCAATGCTGAAGGCATGGAGCCTTCTCTTGCGGAAGAAGTATGATACTTCCATAGGAATTGGCGATGTTTAGTTTTTCTCTTGATATTGGATGGACAATACAAATATAAACGTAGTAAAGGATGCACACAATAGGAGTTTCCACCTAATCTTTGTACGGTAATTTTACGAAGTGTGGGGATGAACAATTGCCGGTGAGCCGCCCTTTTGGTGACCCACCGCATACCCTTTAAATAAAATTCAAAGGCTTGATCTGTTGTTTCAAAATAGCATCTGCATCTGCACCCAGCCATTTGTTTAATACAGTTGCATATACCTGTTTAAAATCCAGTTGAAATTTCACATCGCCATCATCGAGGTTGGTTAAATCGGGCAATGGGTTGTAAATGCCCTGTTGTTTTAAACCACCACCAATGAAAAACATATTGTTGGCTTTACCGTGATCGGTTCCATTGCTTGCATTCTGAGCAACCCTTCTGCCAAATTCAGAAAATGTAAACAGCAATACATCATTGAAACGATTGTTGGCTTTGAGATCTTTTACAAATGCTTTCACCGAATCATTCAGATCAGTAAACAAACGTTTCTGTTGTGCTTCCTGGTTAATATGTGTATCAAAACTGCCCAATGAAATATAATATACTTTGGTATTGATTTCGCTGAAGATGAGTGATGCAATTGTTTTTAATCCTTTACCGAGGTCACTGTTGGGATAGGCTTCAGAAGAGGGACGCTGTTTGCTTTGTTTGAAAATATAATCAGCACTTGAAATTGTTTCAGCCATTGTTTTGTATAAATAATCAACCGGCTGTTCATGTGCATCATTTTTATGATGAGCAAGAATTTCCTTGAAATATCTTTCCTGGCTCGTGTTATATAAACGACGTGGATCTTCTAATGCCAGTCCTTTGATCTGCTCACCTTTTAATGCAAGACTCAATACATCATCAATTTCCAAAGCCTGCGTAGGTTTATCACAACCTTTACATTGTGCATCTAAATACCTGCCTACCCAGCCTGTGTTCCAGTAATCTTTACTATCGCTTGCTGTATGCCAGATATCCATACTGCGGAAATGGCTTTTATCAGGATTAGGATAACCAACACTGTTGAAGATTCCTAAACTGCCATCATCATACAATTCTTTAAATGCAGTGAGTGAAGGATGCAGACCTGCTTCATCTGTAAGTGACAATGCTGCATTACGTTGAATACCCAAACGTGGACGATTGCTGTAATACAAATCATTCCTATAAGGAATCACAGTATTTAAACCATCGTTACCACCACTGAATTGAATGATAACCGTTACTTTATTTCCCGGCGGCACAAGTGTACCTTTTTCAAATGCTTTTAAAAACTGCGGCATCAGTAAAGATGCTGTTGCAAGAGAACCTAGTTGAATAAAATCTTTACGTTGTATATACATAAGAAAGCTTTTAGCTTTCAGCTGTGAGCTACAAGCAATTTACACAGCATGAAAAATTCGTTTATTAATTTCTGTTACGGCTCGCAGCTCAAAGCTCACCGTTAACAGCTTTTTTAACACATTTGATATTCAGGTGTACACATCAGTTGAATGATGGTTGTTTGAATAAACCGTTCCCTGCTGGCAGCATCTGTAAATTTTTCCATCAACTTTTTATTGATTGGCGATGGAACAGTTTGCCACATCAAAGTTGCAATGCTGGTCAATAAATTTTCTCTTGGAACTTTTTCTAATTGTTTCATCGCAGGCTCCCATCGAATAGTTGTTTGCAATACCCTGCCACCCATTTTATTTCCCGCCTGTTGCATACGTCCCATTTCCTGGTCATCATCACTCTTTGCACGGATGTTGAATGCTTCTTTTGTAGCAATCAATTGCGGAACACGCATACGGAACATGAGTGATGAACTGTCAATCCAGTTGAAACCACCGGGCCATCCTGCAACATTGGGAGGATAGAACAATATCTGTCCTAATATTTTTTGTAAATACAATTGTGCATCTTCATTATCAATTTGCATGGGCATTGAACGACGGATGCCTACGAGCAGATCAACAGGAGACTTCACTCTTGTACCAATATTCTTTTGATCATAAAACCAATCGCTGGTAAAAATATCTTTCAGCAAAGGAGCAATTTCATAACCTGATTTATAAAAACGATCTGCCAGCCATTTCACTTTTTGTTCGTCCACATCATCATTTACAAAAAAACGATAGAGCTTTTTACTTATATAAGTTGCCGTTTGTTTTTGCTCCAGCAAAATATCCAACACATCATCACCATCGAAGTTTCCTGTTTTTCCCAATACAGTTTTTGTACCCGTATCATGAAAGTTGTCACGAAAAATAAATTCACCATTCAATTTAAACTGCCAGCCTGTAAATGCACGGGCTGCTTCTTTAATATCTTTTTCGGTATAGTTACCACGACCCATGGTAAAAAGTTCCATTACTTCACGGGCAAAATTTTCATTGGGCTTTTGTTTGCGGTTTTGTTGGTTGTTAAGAAAGGCGAGCATGGCTGCACTGCGGCTTACTTCTTTCAGCATTGTTCCAAAATTGCCTAATGCATTTTTGCGGATGATGTTTATCAGATCCTGCTGATAAAGTGCATTCAGGTTACGGCATGCAAAATGCCCGTGAAAGAAGAATGCCAGTTTTTCACGCAACTGCTGATCGCTGTTCACCATTTCATCCAGCCATTCAAGATTCAGGTTACGGATTTCTTCTCTTGATTTTTTTTGTAATTGCTGCCGTTGCTCCTGGGTCATTTCAGTTCTCCTGATGCCATCTACACCATTCATCAACCCATCTACAAAATTGGTTGCAACTTTTAATGGCATCGGTTCTTTCCGGGATGCTTTTTCAAGGGCTTCATATAATTTAGAGGGATATACTTTGTCGAGATCATTCCATTGCTCAACGGCAGGCCCAAAGCCTGCACGCCATAATAAATGCTGATTTTTCAATTGTAAGGATGCCGGCATATGGTTGAATTATTGTGTTAAGACTTTTGAATGATCCATTAGTTTAATGTACAACGAAGGAAAGCAATAAAATCTTTTATCGGGGTGTGTTAATTTTCTAACTTCATTACATGATTATCAGGCCCTATAAATATCTGAGTCCATTTCTTGTTTTTGCAACTGCCTGGTTATCCTTTCGCAATACAGGATGGATCACATTTTTACCGGTTATTTATGGATTTGTGTTCATTCCCTTGCTGGAGTTATTTATTAAACCCGACAGCAGCAACCTTTCATCGGCCGAAGAAGAAATGGCCAAAGCAGATAAAACCTATGATTATATTTTATACCTCATTGTGCCATTGCAATATTTTTTACTCACCGGTTTTCTTTTTTCATTGAAAGATGAAACCCTTTCATGGGTTGATATAACAGGCCGCATCATGAGTATGGGTTTATTATGCGGAGTGTTTGGTATTAATGTAGCACATGAATTGGGTCACAGGGTTAACAGGTTTGAACAAGTGCTGGCCAAATCATTATTGCTTACATCACAATACATTCATTTTTTTATTGAACACAACAAAGGGCATCACAAAAATGTAGCAACACATGAAGACCCTTCAAGCGGCAGATACAATGAAATGGTATTTGCATTTTATCCACGCACCATTCTTTTCTCCTACATCAGTGCCTGGAAGATTGCAAATGAAGAAATGAAGAAAAAAAAGTTGCCCGTTTACAGTTTGAGCAATGAAATGATGCAGGCACATCTCATTCAGCTTGTATTGCTCAGTATCATTTTTTTTGTTTTTGGGTGGAAGATCCTGTTGTATTATCTCGCAGCAGCATTGCTTGGCATTTTGCTATTGGAATGTGTCAATTATATTGAACACTATGGATTGAGCAGAAACCAAACTGCAGCTGGAAATTATGAAAGAGCCATGCCGCATCATAGCTGGAACAGTGATCATGTAATTGGACGCTTGATGTTATTTGAACTCAGCCGCCATAGTGATCATCATTATATGGCCAGCCGCAAGTATCAAATTCTGCGTCATCATAAAAATTCACCGCAAATGCCCACCGGGTATCCGGGTATGATGATACTGGCACATATTCCACCTGTTTGGTTTTATATCATGAACAGGAAAATAAAAAAAGAGATAATGGAAATGCCTCTTGCTATACAGGGATCTGTTTGACAGGTAATCATTTGTAAATATTTCATATAGGGCAGATTGCCTTACTCATGTCTGATTTCCAAAAAAAAATTACCATTTCCTTACGACTGTTAGCAAAAAAACAATAAATTCAAGTTTCCTTTTTTTCATCCCTAAACAACCATGTCAATAAAATGAAAAGATTTTCTTTGCTCGCTTTATGCGGAATTCTTGTTTTTGCTGCATGTAACAAAAACAAAACTGATAAACAATTAAGCGTACCCGAACCTGAGAATGCAAGTGCAGTTATTACAGAAAGACAGTGTGCTTCTTATGAAGTATTACAACAACAATTAAAAGATGATCCATCTTTACAAAACAGGATGGATGAAATTGAAGCTTTCACAGCACGTTATATGCAAAACCCAGCCGCTTTCCGTTTAGTTGGAGACATAATGGAAGTGCCGGTAGTAGTAAATGTTTTATATGCCAATGCTGCTCAGAATATTTCTGATGCACAAATTCAATCGCAAATAGATGTATTGAATGAAGATTTTGCCGGCACCAATGCTGATGTAAACAGAACATCAACTTATCAAAGTACAAAAGCAGGCAACACTAAAATTAAATTTGTTTTACAAGCCACAATTAGAAAATCAACAACAGTTACATCATGGGGTACCAATGATGCCATGAAGAAATCTTCGCAGGGCGGTATTGATCCCACAACCCCTGCAACTACATTAAATCTGTGGTCCTGTAATATCGGCAATGGCATTTTAGGTTATGCTCAATTCCCGGGCGGATCATTAGCAACAGATGGCGTTGTAGTTTTATATTCAGCTTTTGGCAGCAGGGCTAAATATCCGGGAGGAACTTATACTTCTACTTATGATTTAGGCAGAACTGCTACGCATGAAGTAGGTCATTATTTTAACCTGCGCCATATCTGGGGCGACAGAAGATGTGGTGATGACCTGGTAGGCGATACTCCTGCACATGATGGTGCCAACTATGGCTGTCCTGCAGCAGGTCATACAAGTAAGTGCGCCGGCAAGCCTGTTGAAATGACCATGAACTATATGGACTATACAGATGATTTGTGTATGTATATGTTTACGCTTAACCAGGCGTCACGTATGCAGGCAACATATGCACTTGGTGGACCAAGAGCAAGTTTACGTTAAGCAGCAGATCAACATGAGAAAATAAAACGGGCCCTCTTTCAAAGAGGGTTTTGTTGTTTATAAAGAATAAACAAAGTACTTCCTTTTATTCTTCGTTCAGAAGTTGTAACTTTTTTAGCTCAATTAATTTTACGAACTATAAACTACTGTGTATGAAAACAAAATTTTTATTCTATCCACTCTTTATTTTCCTCTTCATTACCTGTAAAAAATCACCTGAGCAAGTTGAAGATAAGGTAGTTGATGAAAATATAGTGCCGGTTCAACGTGTTTGTAAAACATATGAAGTATTGCAGGAGCAATTGAAAG
>JANMOR010000701.1:0-6957 GCA_031369435.1 Chitinophagaceae bacterium | reverse complement strand
TGGTGGCCTGCATTGTATCGCCAATAAAACGAAAATCGGTAAATGAGCCGTTGATATGATTGAATTGAACATGAGACCCGTCAAAATAAGTATAAGGTTCACGTTGAGTTGTAGCATCATTTCTTAATTCACCATTTTCAATTTTTATTGTTTTGGCTTTAAACTGCCAACGCTTTTCATTCCAATGCTCAACAACATCTTTGAGATGATAGGCTTCTTCAGGTTTTGATATTTTTTGCGGACTGTTGCCTTTATAACCATGAATGCTGTAATAAGGCGACACCATTTCGATGGTTTCAGCTTCAATAATTTTTTTTGCTATATCAAATTCTTTCAGATCGAACAGGGCATAACCAATCTTACCTGTCATGGTTTGACCACGCCACTCATCTTTTTGTATAAAATAAATTTGTTTGAGTTCTGCTTTTTTCAGGTTTAACTGTATTCCTTTTTTAGTTGAATCTGTTGATTTAGGGGTAGCGAAATAATCGATCAGGAACTGGTAGTTCCAGGTACTATCGGTACGATGGAGGTAAAATGTAGATTGCTCTAATGATACATATTCCAACTCTACTTTTTCCTTTAAAAAAAACCAATCGGTAATATTTACCCCGGCCCTGCCAATATAAGCAAGTGTGTCTTTGGATCGGTCTTTTACCAATACCCCTTCCAGCAGCATCTTGTTAAACAGGGAAAAATCAACATGTTTTATGGATACCTCGGTTTGTAAATCTTTTGATATTTTCTTTGAAATCTTTCTTGCCAGCCAGTTTTGAACAGGTGTCAACTGTACAAGAAACCATACTGTTACTATAAACAGCAGTATGGAGAGCAAAACCTGTGATACTATTTTTATTACTTTTCTTGGCAAAATGTATAAGATGTAAAAATAACCAATAAGTCCTTACGGCAAACTCAATACCACATTTACAAAAACAAAAAATAAGAGAAGAAATTGCGGAGCTTCCTGTTAAAACTGTAATGCTGTGTTTTAGTGTAGAATTTCCGCTACATGCTTCTGTATATTCTTTGAAATTTTATCGGTAGGTAAATCATTTGCATCAACGCCAAACGGATCTTCTATTTCTTCGGCTACCAGCTCAAGACTTGCCAGCACATAAAAAATAAAAGTAACAACCGGAACAACATAATACCCCATACTGAAAACATATCCAAATGGCAACGTCATCACATAAAAGAAAATGAATTTTTTCAGGAAAACATTGTAAGAAAAGGGGATAGGTGTGTTCTTAATCCGTTCGCATGCTCCACAAATATCTGTGAAGGATTGCAGCTCTGCATTGAGCACTATCAGCTCATCACCACTAAGTTTGCCTGCTTTTTTTAACTGATGTATTTTTCTGAACAAATGGGCCGCTACCTGGTTGGGGATATGTTTTTCCGTATCAATGGTTGAAACAAAATGGCCCATGTCATCTTCATTAAACAGTGCCGTCCTGGTACTTTCATGCGACAGATGATTTCTTAAACTGAATGCAAACAGGGCGATCATTCTTCTGAAATAGGTGCGGTCTTCCTTATCATCTTCAGGTAAAATGGCTGCCATCTTAATAGCCAGGTTACGGCTGTTGTTTACAAGCGATCCCCATAATTTGCGGCCTTCCCACCAACGATCATAGGCTGTATTTGTACGAAATACCAGTAATAAGGAAATTACAAATCCAAGCATGCCATGCATGATGGGTATGTTCTTGAGATGATTGTTGTCGGACAGTTGAAACACTTCAACCTCCAGTACTGCAATAAGAGCTGAGTAAGCTGCAATGGAAACCAGCATGGGTGCCAGTTTGCGTATTGTATCGGCCTTGTGTAACCGAAAAATAAAAGTAAACCAGTCTTTAGGATTATATTGAATCATGTTACAGGTGCTGTTACAAGGCTTCTAAATTTACGGCCTTTATTTGTCTTTTTTCTTTCCAAACCAATATCCAATACCAGCACTTACTGTTTGATACTTTAAAAGAGGACCAAACTCAGTATTAATCATATTGCTTAATCCATATGCATAGTCAACCAGCAAACGGAGCCCACCTGTTGTTTCATATCCAATACCCAAATGCCAGTTGGCATCAAATTGTCCATAAGCCTGGAAGCCATATTTCAATTTCGCATCAGCAGGCACACCTGCTGCATCCTGCTTTGTTTGATCACCGGTGATACCAAATCCCAGCGAAGGACCAAACTGAACAAACACTGTATTTGCTTTTTCATCGGGATGTTTAAAATCTATCTGTAACAATGGTAATACACGTACCTGGAATTCTTTTACTTTACTGTAAGTGCTTTTGGGCAATGAATCTGTTTGCATACCACGGTAGTTGATGTCGATCTGTGGTGAAAAATGCAAACGGTTCTCAAACGGTATCTTCATCATGGCACCAACATACCCGCCATGCACCGCCTTGGTTTTACTTGCAGAGTAATTAGAAAACACATAATTATAACCGGTTTTTACACCGTAATGAATTTTTCCAATGCCCTGCGAATAACTATATGACATAGAAAATGTACCGACAACAAGAACTAATAATAAATTTTTCATGATGTAAATTTTTAATACTGCCCCATAATCAGAGCAAGTTTTTCAAGGTCGGATTTTAGATGGAGGGCATTCAACACAACCCTGTTTACGGGGTTGCTTTGAGGATGAGGATAAGCAAATGAGGAAATGATTATTTTGTTTTGCAGTAAGTATGGTGCAATACTTTTTTTATCTGCAACAAATACCGGTGTTCCTTCATTCGCCACAAATGTAAAGCTTGTCATCAGTTTTAACAAGTATTGAATATTTTGAAGCAGTAAATGTCTTTGCTGTTTGAATATTTCTTCACCATAAAGCCATGTATGCGCCAGTGCGGGCATCATTGGGGTGCTTGTTGCATAATTCACACATTTTCTTACTTCGTCTATCCATTTCTGTGAGCCGGCAATAACTCCGCCGTTGAGGTGATATGATTTTGATAATGAAAAATGGAGAAGCAACTCTATATTAGGAGGCAATGCTAATGTTGACCGGATGCCTTCTCCTTGTTCGCCCATCCATCCTATGCCATGTGAATCATCAATGATCAAAGTGATTTTGAATTGAGAAGGAGTTGCCTGCAAAAATGAAAAATCATTGATATGCCCCGGGGTGGGGTTGATGCTGTCTGCAACCAATCCAAAGTTGAATTCGTTCTGTTGTTCTCGTTCCAGTAAAAAATCATCCCAGCTTTGTGTTGCTGGTATTTTTTTTACCAGGTGATGTGCTGATGAAGAAGGATGTGTGTACTGCAGACAGTAAACCTGCATTTGGTTAGAAACTACTTCGGTTGCAGTTCGTGCAGATAAGAAGCCTGATGAAAAACAAGCAGCTGCTTCTGATGAAGTAAACTGGGCCAGTTTTGTTTCAAATGTTTCATACAAATCCAAAACTGTATTGGAAATTCTGGATGATGGATACACCACTCCATACTGATCAATACCTTCTTTTACAAGATTGATGAACGCATCATTCATACCCAATCCCAAATACGAGTAACCGGAGAAGAATAAATATTCTTCTTTATTGATGATGGTTGTGCGACCGGGCAGTTGTGAAAGTGTAACCATGTAGATTGATAAAACAATATTATTTAGTATTCATCTTTGAATTGAACTCATCCGATTTTCCTTTGGCGATAGAAAGTGTTTTCCACTGTTCTTTTTTAATCATGCGGCCAATGTAAACGATCTGCCCGACATGATATGGATAGTGTGCCAACTGCCTGTTCAAGGCATCTGTTACTATTAATACTTCACTGCGGATGGTTATCGTTTTCAACAAGTCATCTTCGGTTAAACCTTTTACAGCATCCAGGTAGCAGTTCCATCCTTCATTCCATTTTTGCAGCAATTGCTCTTTTGATAATTGCTGTTCTTCAAATTCAGTATCCCTGTTGCGCCATGGTTTTTCACCATCTTCAGTTAAAAAATTACTGAAACGGCTGAGCATATTACCCACTATATGTTGAATGATAATGGCAATGCTGTTGCTTTCTTTATCGGGCTGATAATGGAAATCAGCTTCAGTTAATTGTTCAAATGTTTTATCGCCCAGCTCTTTATAATAAATGCTGCGTTTAATATAAGAAGAAAGAAAGTTTTCGGCGAGAGACATGGAGTAATTTTTGAGTTTTGAGTTATGGGTTATGGGTTATGGGTTATGAGTTGGCGTGTTATTCCTGGATTTTGTTTTTTGTTCTCTGGAACTTATCATTAATATCCTTCTGCATGATCATCGCCACGTTTATCAGCAACAGCTTCAATTTTTTTATTGACAATTTTGATTGCTTCAAATCGTCCAATACTTCCACGTTCAACAACCTCATAACCCATTTCTTTTAATTTGGTGATCACTTCCACAGGAAAACCCTTTTCAACATACACCACATCGGGTACCCATTGATGATGAAACTTTGGTTTCCACACTGCATCTTCTGTACTCATATTAAACTCCAGTACATTGATGAGCATTTGATATAATTGTGTTGGAATTGTTGTGCCACCGGGCGAACCAATTACTAAATATGGTTTGCCATCCTTCAATACAATGGTTGGTGTCATGGAACTCAGCATCCGTTTGTTGGGTGCAATAGCATTGGCTTCAGTACCTAAAGCGCCATACATATTGGGTACTCCCGGCTTAATACTGAAGTCGTCCATTTCATTATTCAATAAAAACCCGGCGCCGCCAACAACTGTGCGGCTGCCATATCCTCCATTTAATGTTGTTGTAACAGAAACAGCATTGCCCCATTGATCGTACACACTTAAATGAGTGGTTTCTTCACTTTCGGGGTTGATGTTACCATGTGTGGTTATTTTACTGCTGCCAGCTTTATTCATATCATAATCGGCCATGCGTTGCCGTAAGTACTCAGGTGAAGTGAGTTTTTTAACCGGCACTTTTACAAAATCCTTATCGCCTAAAAATTCTGCACGGTCGGCAAAGGCCCTGCGTTCAATTTCAACCATCATTTGTACAGCCTGCCAGGAATGAAAACCATATTGTGCAACATTTCTTGTTTCAATCATCCCCATCATTTGTTGTATTAAAATACCACCGCTGCTTACCAATGGCATGCCGATAATGGTATAGCCTTTATAGTTCGATAGCATGGCTTCACGCACTGCGGTTTTATAATTCTTCAAATCGGCCAATGAAATTAAACCTGTACCTCTTTTCATTTCAGCAACGATAAGCCTTGCAGTTTCACCTTCATAAAAACCTTTCTGCCCAAAATCACGGATGCGTTTGAGTGTATTGGCAAGGTCTTTCTGTATTAATGTATCACCAGTCTTCCATCCGCCATATTTAATAAAAGCAGGAGCTTTTGTATTGTATAGAACAAAAGAACCAAAAGTTGCATTTAAACTTCTTGCTTCAGCTTCAGTAAGCACAAACCCTTTTTCTGCCAGTTCAATAGCAGGTTGTATCAATGTTTTAAAAGGAAGCTTTGCATATTGATGTGTTGTAAATAAACCGGCAACAGTGCCAGGTACACCACTGGCCAAATGTCCTGACTGACTGAGGTTGGTTTGTGCATTTCCATTTGCATCAAGATACATATCCCTGCTTGCGGCAGACGGTGCTTTTTCCCTGTAATCAAGAGCAATGCTTTTTCCTTTCTCAGTATATGCTATTAAAAAACCTCCACCACCAATATTGCCGGCGCCTGGATACACCACAGCTAACGCTAATTGTGTAGCAATAGCAGCATCAAATGCATTGCCACCCTGTTTCATGATTTGTACACCTACTTTACTGGCAAGCGGATGGGCACTTACCACTGCAGCATTTGTACATTCAACTTTTTTTTGAATACTGTAAGCGTATGGATTTACCTGTGCAGATAGCTGCACGGTAACAAATAAAAGGATTGAAAGGAAGCGATATAGCATGAATATTTTTTTCGAAATTAATTTTTAATATTGAAACTCAGCTTAACTTCGAAAGAGTTTTAACCAACTGTATGATAAGCGGCTGACAAAATGTTGGTCGCTTTTTTTTACAGCCTACTACGAAGCACAGTAAATGACTATTATTTGAAAGGTCATATTTCAATGTAAACGACTGCCTGTTTTTCCCAAATAAAAAGCGAAGTAGTATTTTCGACTACTCAAATCAAACTATGAACAAAATTCTTTTTCTTTTAGTTGCTGTTTGTCTTGCTTTCAGTTCGTTTGCCCAACTGCAAAGCCCCGAACAGTTTCTTGGTTACAAAGTTGGAACAAGATATACTCCACACTGGAAAGTGGTGAGTTATTTTCAGCATGTGGCAGCCAATGCTCCAAAAAATGTAAAGCTGCAGCAATACGGACAAACCAATGAAGGCCGCCCGTTGCTGGTTGCTTTTGTTTCAACAGAAGACAACATCAATAACCTGGAGAATATCCGTTTGAATAATCTCCGCCTGGCCAATCTTGCAAAAGACAAAATGGCTCCCAGTGAAAATGCACCCGCAATAGTTTGGATGAGTTATAATGTGCATGGCAACGAAACTTCATCGAGCGAAGCAGCGATGCTCACTGTGTTCGCTTTGGTTGATCCTTCCAATACAAAAACAAAAGAGTGGATGAAGAATACGCTGGTAGTTCTTGATCCCTGTATTAACCCGGATGGCCGTGACCGTTATGTAAACTGGTTCAATTCTATTGTTGGTGCAAAAGCCAATCCCCGTATGGATACAAGAGAACACCGTGATCCCTGGCCCGGCGGAAGAACCAATCATTATAATTTTGATTTAAATCGTGACTGGGCCTGGCAAACACAGGTTGAAAGCCAGCAACGGATGAAATTATATAATCAATGGATGCCACAGATACATGTTGATTATCATGAACAGGGTGTTAATGAACCTTATTATTTTTCTCCAGCTGCTGAACCACTTCATGAAGTGATCACTCAATGGCAAA
>JANMOR010000694.1:0-2095 GCA_031369435.1 Chitinophagaceae bacterium | reverse complement strand
CAATTGCAGTTGTGTATTTTTTTTCTTTCAAAGCAATTGATCCTTCCAGCAAATGGGCTGCAACATTTGCGCCATCAATAGCAGGGGAGAAGGGGCTGAAAGGCAACTGAAGAACACTGTCTTTCAGTAATAGATTCATATGCATTATCTCTTCTTTTGCTGCTGCTATTTGATTCTTATTTACCAAGGCCATTCCTCTGCCAAAATGATAAAGGATAGTTGCATACACTTGTTTTTCGGATGGCTTTTGTTGTGTAAGTAAAACATCCCATCTGCCGAATTTAATATCAACCAATGCGGTAGTCATATAAATGTATTGAAAATAACTGCCCACCGCACCTTCTAACTGCAGGTAATCTTTAGGAATACTGTTGGCAGTTGCAACAGCTGATTTTACACTATAATTCATCTGGCCAGCAAGCATGGCATGATTGGTTTGCATGTGCAGGTTATGAATGATGTACAAAAAATCATTTGTTGTAACAGCAGCATATAATGGTATCATTTTTTTATAACTGTTGACTGCCTGCTCATTTACAAGCCCGCCTTTTTTATAATTACCTGTACGCAGATAAATATGTGAAGGCATATGTACCATATGCGATAAGGCAGGGGTTAAGCTGCCTAACCTGTCAGCACTTGCAAGTGCAAGGCTGGCATAAGGAGATGGTTCCATTACATGAATATAATAATGATTGGCTCCGGGATGATTGGGTGATTTCAATATTAATTTTTCCAGCACCGAACGGATTTTCGGTGTCCACGGTTTAGGCTCACCGTTAGTAAACCACAGATCCCATGGATGCTGCAACATTAATGCATCTGCATACAATGCAGCTACATCTGCTTTATCAGGAAATTGTTCATACAATGCTTTCATCCGGTCGGCATATAATTGGTTCAGGTGTTCTCTTGTTTGTGTAGAATCGGTTGAATAACGAACCTGTTGTGCTTCTATCAATGCTTTTTCAACAGGAGTACATTCGCCTGCAAACTCAACAGCCTTGCTGCTTGCAACCAATGCATCGGGTGAAGCTGCATAGCCCAGATCATTGATATTGGGTCCGTACGCCAATGCCTGCGCCCAATAGATCATGGCACAAGAGGGATCAAATTTTCCTGCTTTTTTAAAAGAAGCCATCGCTTCAATGATGTGAAAACCATAATACATATTGATGCCCTGGTTAAAATAAAAACGGGCACTGTCATTCTTTGTACTGATTGCCCATTTATAATTACCGGCACCCGGTATGGGAGGAATTTCAGCTTCTTCGAGATATGATTTTAATGCTTCCCAATCGGGGCCGCAACGGATAATTGTTTTTTGTTTGTAGTTGTTGATTGCTCGTAGCTGCTCCTTCTGTTGGTATCTGTCAGTAAGTTTGAATGCTGCAAATACAGTAAGGAATGCAGGTAATGCAAGGAGCAGTAGTTTGAATTTCATGCTGATGCTGTTAAGTAAGAAAGCTACAATCTTTTTTATTTTCTTAAAACTAATTCAAGCTGTATTTTAAAGGAAACCTGTTTTCACTTTCAATTCTTCCATTACATTGAAGATGATGGGGCAACGATCATAATGCATCATCACTGTAAATAAGCGTTGGGTAAAATGGGGGAGATGCAGTGCAGGGAATTCACGGCAGCCTCCAAAACGGTCTTCATATACGGTGCATTTGTTCTCTGCAAGAAAATGACAGGGAATGGTATTGATGACCATCAGGCCAGAGCTTCCTTTTTCGAGAAACTGTTCATCAAAATCTGTTCTGTTGAAATTTAATTTTGCAGCAATACGATCTGCTTCCTGTTCTGTTACATTGATCATTAAACTTTTACAGCAGTTGCCACAAGCAGTACAGTCAATATGTGGTTCAATGGCCTGGTTCAAAGCATGTACTTCTTTATCTATAGCATTTGCATCCTGTTGTTTTAAAAAAGAAACAAAATTGTTGTTCTCTGCTTCTTTTTCAGTTGCCAGTTGTTGAATGCTTGAAAGGGAGGTTTGCAGATGCACTGTTTTTTATAAACTATGTTGATATGAAGCAAAAATAGAAAAGGCTCATCAAAGAGCCTTTTCTAAAAAAAATACCATGGTTTA
>JANMOR010000687.1:0-2613 GCA_031369435.1 Chitinophagaceae bacterium | reverse complement strand
CCGGCAATTCTTGAAGAGATGGTCCCCTTATGTCTTGTATCGTAAGCAATACTGCCCAACGCTTCAATTTCTATATGCTCTTCTTTTTGTTTAATGGTTGTAACAGGAATGGAAGAAACTACAAATTCATTGGTTGGTTTTAACAATGCATCCAGGTCAACTTCTGTTACTTTTTTGGAATCAGTTTCTTTTTTTACCAAATCCATTCCACAGATTGGACATTGGCCCGGTTGATCTTTGATGATTTCAGGATGCATGGGGCATGTATAGAGCTGCTTGCCGGCAGCTGGTTGCCCATGCTTAGAATGATCTTCTTGCTTTTGTTCATTGCATGCAAATAAGCCAACAAGCAATATGCAATAGCCAACAACAAACAGTAACTGATTTCGCTTTACCAATTGTTGTTTGTTAATTGTTGATTGCCGGTTTATTGTTATTTGGTTCATTTCTTTTCCATTATGCGTTCAAGTGAAACCTGCATTTTCAAAGCTTCGTTCAGTATTTCCAGGTATTGGAGTTGTGTCATGTTCAATGATTCCCATGCGTCGTATAACATAAACAGTTCTTCTGTGTTTTGTTCATAACCCAATTGCATGGTTTTATAATTATTTCTTAATGCCGGTATAATATTCTCTTCATACAGTTTTAATTGTTTCAGCTTTAGTTCTATTTCATTTTGCATACTGTAGGCCATTCCGCTGTATTCGTTTACCAGCATTTCTTTTTGGTATTGTAAGCCGCTTGTTTTCCATTGCAGGCTTTCCATATTTGCCTTGTTCATTTTTGAAGACCATTTTGCTAAAGGAATTTTCACCATTCCCATGATGGTGTACAGCATGGGTTGCCCTCCAAAACCAAACATGTTTTCGTAACGGATACCAAATTGTGGCTTTAAACTTTGACGTTCTGTTTCCACTTTTAGCCGGGTAAGACTGATGTTACGGTCAATAGACTTCAAATCGCTACGGTTAGAAAAAAAGAAACTGCTGTCGAAAACAATGGATGAATAATCGTTCAATTGAAAGCTTGTATCAATATCAAATAAAGTGGTGCTGTTTCTGTTCATCAATGTATTGATGCGGATGCGTTTGCCGTTGATTTCATTCACAAACATCAGTTGCATGTTTTTCAATGTACCCAATGCAGCTTTTGCTTTATAATAGGCACTGATCTTTTCCAAACCATTTTTATAACGGATCTCTGCATTTTTAATCATAAAGTCGAGCAGCTTTTCGTTCTGGTCAATGATCAGCAGTTTCTTTTTCAAAATGATCCATTCATAATAATACAATTTGGCTTCGCTGATGAGTTCATTGAGCGTTGCCTGTTTTTTTTCTTTTTCTACTGATGACATGGCTTTCATATAGGCTTCATCTGCATCTTGTTTTTTCTTATTAGGAAACATTTGCTGACCCGATACCATCACTGATCCCATGCCTTTCATATCGCCATCTCTTTTCCAGAGGCGGACATTGTAAGGTGTCATAAACTGCCCCACACCCAATTCAGGCGGCATCCAGCTTCTTGCACCGGCAGCAGCTGCGTCCATTGATTTTATTTCAGCATCATACATTTTTACATACGGATGCATGACAGTAATGCTGTCAATGATTTCCTGCAACCGCATTAACCGTTGGGCCGAAACAAATATTGCAGGTAGTAACAACGTTAATATGAAAATGATTTTTTTCATGATTCGTTTTTTAAGCACAACAATTTTTATCTTTTTGAACAGGCGGGCAGGGAACTGATCCATACGAACAAAAGACACAACAGTCGCCGGGCTCAGGTTTTAATCTTGTATAGCAATTTTCACAGGTATAAAAATATTGACATGCATCCGCAGGCATTGTTTCCTGTTTCTGATGTTTGCAATGAGGGCAGGTAATAGTTGATGTGAAAATAATTTCCATAACAATTATTCTTTTACTTCAATTAAATCAATTTTTCCATTGCGTTTCAATTCCCATTCTTTGATCATTTCAAAAATCACAGGAGTAATCAGTAAAACATAAATGGTTGAACTGATGGTGCCGCCAATTAATGGAATAGTGATGGGGCGCATGATATCACTGCCGGTGCCTGTTGCCCACAGAATAGGAAACAAACCAAACAACCCAACAGAAACCGTCATAAGCTTTGGTCTTAATCTTTTTACGGAACCATCCATTACAAATTGCCGGATGATGGCGGGTGTTAAAGTGGCTTTTGAATTACCATGTGTAGCTACCATTTTTTCCATGGCTTCATTTAAATAAATAGTCATGAGCATGGCTGTTTCAATGGCCATACCAAACAATGCAATAAAGCCAACTGCTACAGCAACTGATAAATTAACCCCGTAGAAATAAACCATGAACACACCGCCAATTAAAGCAAACGGAACTGTAACCATTGTTACAGCAGCTTCTTTAAAAGAATGATAAGTGAAATACAAAACCATGAAGATGATCACCAGTACAATGGGCATAATAAGAGTTAATGTCCGGTTGGCCCTGATCTGGTTTTCCCATTGTCCGCTCCATTCTAAAAAATATCCTTTGGGTAATTTAGTAAGCATCTGATTTAATTTTTGCTGCGCTTCTTTAACGGTGCTGCCGAGATCCCTTTCTC
>JANMOR010000786.1:0-3134 GCA_031369435.1 Chitinophagaceae bacterium | reverse complement strand
CTCACATTCTTTCCTTCTTAGCAATTTGGTCACTTTGCTGGTGGCTTTTTTCCTAACACTTCCAGCTTAACACGGGTAAGTCCGCTTTTAACAAACCCGAGTTTAGTGGCTGCGGCTCTTGTAAGATCAATTACCCGTTTGTTTTTATGGTGCAAGCGGTCATTTATTTTTACAATCACTGTTTTCCCATTGCGGAGATTGGTAACTCTTACATAAGTACCCAAAGGAAGAGAGTTGTGGGCGGCTGTTAATTTTTGCTGGTTGAAGATTTCGCCATTGGCTGTTTTACGGCCGTTAAACTTATTGGAATAAAAGCTGGCAACACCGTATTGAATCTTTGCCTTAGCATTGTCCGTTTTTTTTGTTGATGGAGTTGTAGTTTGGCCAAACAATGGTTGAAAAAAAAAGACTGCTGTAATAAGGTATACCGACAGGGTTTTGGTCATTCATTTTTATTTGGTTGAGAAATAAGCTTCACGGGCTGCTTTATCTTCATGATAGATATCTTCAAAAAAAACAACCTTGCCATTTCTACCTGCGGCTGTAAAATAACGGAAATAAACCGGGAGTTTGGATTTTACCCTGATAACATGCTTTTCCTTTCGCTCAAGCCAAACTTTAATAGAGTCGCTTATAACACGGTTGGTATCGAACTCATAGTTGGCACTGTCGAGTGCTGAAATATAATAGGTCAATTTTTGCCACTCCTGCACTCTTACACAACCGTGGCTCAGTGCTCGTTTTTCGTTTTTAAATAAATACCGCTGATTGGTATCGTGTAAATAAACTGAATACTTATTAGGGAAATTAAATTTCAAAATGCCTAATGCATTATCATCCCCGCTTCCCTGCACAATACGAAATGGAATTCCTTTTTTATATTTTGTCCAGTCAATTGTATAGGGATCTACTACTTCTCCTTCCCATGTCATTAATGAATACCCTTTACGTGCCAAGTAGCCGGGATTTTTCCGCATGGCCGGTACAATCTCTTTCATGATAATACTGTTGGGAATCGTCCATTGCGGATAGGTAACCATATCGCTGATCTGGCTGGTGAGTAAAGGTGTTCTTGTATTGGGTTTGCCAACCACTACTTTACTTTCCAGTTTGATTGAATCATTTTCCCACAGCTCCAGTTTATAGGCGGGCAGGTTTACCCAGATATACCGTTTGGGCATTTGCGGTGGCAACACTTTATACCGATCGAGATTAATGGCAATGCGTTTAAATTTTTCAGCATCGGTATTATTAAGCGATCTTATCAATTGTACACCATACTTTCCATCTACCGTAAGCTTTCGTTTTTGCTGCACTTGAAAAACTGCATCTTTTAAATCAGTTGAATCAATATCATTATCCTGCCAGCTCAGCACTCCTTCTTCCCTGAGGCGCCTTACAAGTGTTTTTATAAATTGCAACGAATCTTTATATGGATAAGACACATAGGTATAAGAGATCTTAAAATTCGCACTGTCAAGAAATTGTTTGATTACCTCACGAAGTTCTTTATACCCTTTGTGTTTTGGTTCCAATGCATGAAACACATCTGTAACTTTTTTGCCATTGATGACTTCCTGCAGGTTTTTATGATAAAAATTATCGGTTAAACTGGAATCAGGATTCATATAAGTACTATCAACACCCAACCTGCCAATATGAAGATGTGATGCTACTCTGAAAAAGGCATCCGTCAGCATCATATCAGCTTTGCTCCATAGTGTTGCATCCTGGCGGTCGCCTGTTGACGCCGTATCTGCAGCAAACCGTTGAAAAATGGATTGCAATGATTGCTGGTGATAATCATCAGGAAACAATCCATACTCTTTGGCCGCATCAATAAACTGCAATAATGAATCGGCAATGGGCAACCAGTTTTCCTGGCTGCTCCAGATTCTTTTAAAATTGTTTTCTTTATAGTAATCATTTACTACAGTTACAAGAGTTAAGTCGGTAGTATCATCGAGCTTTCCTTTTTTTGAAACAGTTCGATCAAGGAGTTGCTGAATATTTTTTGTTACCCGTTCATCCATTTGTTCGGGTTCGGTGACAATATCTTTTTTCTCTTCCACTTCATTATTACATGCAAGTAATAAAAAAACAGAGAGAAGAAGACTGAAGAAAATTTGCAGAGATAGATTACGTTGATTGCGCATGCATTGATTACATTTATCACACCATCACTAAACATCAACAGCAATGGATGTCTTTCAGATATTTAAAATAATGAATCGGTTGCATATTGCAAGAGCAGCCGTCTTCTTTTATTTGTTTGTTCCCTTATCCCCGTTTGCACAACAGTTGAAAACCAGCGTTTATGGTATTGAATACCTTTCTTCAGAAAAAACATACAGGCTTTTGTTAAAAAAAGACAGTGCCAAACAAATGACAGAATTAAAACAACTGATTCCAACTATTGTGTACGACCTGCGCTATGCTACTGCAACTAATTTTGTAAAGCAAGCACTTTATCCTTCCACTACAAAAAATACTTTTTTACGATTGCCGGCGGCAAAAGCATTGAAACAGGTGCAGGAAGAATTGTATGCAAAAGGATATGGATTAAAAATTTTTGATGCTTACCGCCCCTATTCTGTTACCATCAAATTCTGGGAGCTGATAAAAGATGAACGTTATGTTGCCAATCCATCAAAAGGGAGTGGTCATAACAGGGGACTTGCTGTTGATCTTACCATCATTGATTTGAAAAACGGAACCGAACTGGATATGGGTACCGGCTTTGACAATTTTAGTGATTCGGCACATCATACATTTACACAATTATCAACAACTGTTTTACAAAACAGGAAATTATTGAAAGAGGTGATGCTGAAATATGGTTTCAATTTATTTGAAACAGAATGGTGGCATTATTACTGGCCCAACGACAGGAATTATGAAGTGATGGATCTGGAGTTCAGGAAATTGTATAAATTACGCACAAAGTATTAATCATGAAAAAACTCCTCTTCATTCTCTGTTGTTTTTCTTTCCTGCATATTGATGCACAATCTACGAGTGATGAATTTATAGAAGTTTCAGTAACTGATACAGTTGAGGCAGATGCAGAAGAGATTATTTACTGCATATATTTTTACTTGTCGGATGAGGAAGGTTCTTCAATGACCAATAAT
>JANMOR010000634.1:0-2027 GCA_031369435.1 Chitinophagaceae bacterium | reverse complement strand
GAACATTCCTTTTTCTTTGTTCCAGTTTAATTTTTGTTTACTGCGGCAAGCAATATTTCCCATTTGAGAAACTGTTGCCACATGTGCACCTGCTTCAATGGGACAATGGAGTTCTTCATACTTACGTGAACGAACAGTGCCGATAAAATTTTCCCAATGTTTATCCAATCCATTATCAACCGATTTGGCAAAAGGCACTAATACCTTGCTGGCATTTCTTTTTTCTTCCAATACTTCCCATCCGCCACGGTTGAGTACCAATGTTCCATTGTTTCCAATAAATGCAATTCCATGATCACGACCGTAGTTGCCATTACCAATTCCAACTGCATGATCCCATATAATATTAAACTGATCAAACTCATACAAGGCCATTAATGTATCAGGTGTTTCATCTGCCGAATCGGGTTTGGCAAATTTGCCACCCAGTGCAACAATTGATTTCGGAACATCTGCTTTCATGCCCATGAGTGCATAATCCAGTAAGTGTACTCCCCAGTCGGTCATCAGGCCACCGGCATAATCCCAGAACCAGCGAAAGGTAAAATGAAAACGGTTTTCGTTGAAAGGGCGCATCTGTGCAGGTCCCAGCCAGCTTGTATAATCCACTCCTGCAGGAACAGGTGAATCGGCAATTACAGAGAGCGGTTGCTTCCAGTCAATATAACTCCACACTTTTGCTGTGCGGATATTTCCCAGCTTTCCACTATGTACAAAATCGATGGCATCTTTAAAATGTTGCTGACTTCTTTGCCATTGCCCGGCCTGCACTATTTTATTATATCGCTTTTGAGCAGCAACCATCCTGTTGCATTCAATAATTGAATTGCCAACAGGTTTTTCAACATACACATCTTTACCTGCTTCACATGCATGGATCATCATCAGTGCATGCCAGTGATCAGGGGTACCAATAATAACTGCATCAATATCTTTTTGCTCCAGCAGTTGCCGGTAATCGCCGTATGTTTTTATCCTTGAAATATCTATTTTGTTTTTTGTGAGATCGGCCAATCGTTTATCTATAACATTTTTATCAACATCGCATAAAGCAACAAGATTAACACCCGGCACTTTTAATGCCGCCATTACATTGCTCCACCCCATTCCATTAATACCAATAGCTGCAATGTTTACCTGATCAGCAGCAGAAAAACGGCTTTTGAAAATAGCAAAGGCTTTGTTGTCAATAACGGGGAGTATTAATCCTCCTGCGGCAAGCATGGCAGATCGTTGCAGAAATTTACGACGGGCAATCATGGCAATTAATATTAGAACAGAAAGATAGGATTTTTACAACTACCCTTAAAGATGAGTTGTTGCATAAAAAAGGAAGATCGTAAAAAATTTTTAAGCGGGAGAAGAAATGATGATGAAGATATAACTCAGGTAGCCTTATCCTTTGTGTTCCTGATAAGCCCGATGCCTGCAAAAAAGAAGATGGCACCTACCACACCTGTAAAAATAATGGTTTTGATATTTCTGGTATCTGTTCCGCCATTCATAAAACTGAAGCCGGCATAAATTAATCCCGCCACACCCAACAGGGACAAGATAATTCCGAGTACACGCTTTTCCATAATAGTTTTTTACAAGGTAGGGTTATAAAACGGCTATTGGTTTGCTGTCAACCATAAACTATGAATCTTATAAGGAATGTTTAAAATTGTGTAACGATTCATTGCTGCCGCTGTATTTTTACAATTACAGGCAATTGATTTTGCATAAAATAAATGTGAACTGAAAAACTGAAACTTACTTCTGAATTTTTAACTGATGTATCAACTCGTATTTGGCTTGCTGTATTTTTTTTCCTTATTACCCATGAGGGTTTTGTATTTGTTTTCTGATTTGGCTGCATTCCTGTTGTCATCTGTTTTTCGTTATCGTAAACAAGTTGTGCTGAGTAATATTAAACAGGCGCTACCAGATAAAACAGAACAGGAACGAAAAGCGATTGCAAAAAAATTCTACTACAACTTTACCGACAACTGGATTGAAACCATCAAACTGCTTTCTATCAGTAA
>JANMOR010000628.1:0-2630 GCA_031369435.1 Chitinophagaceae bacterium | reverse complement strand
CCCCAGGCAAGTCCAGCGAATCTTAGCATGTACATTGTTACAGGTACTTCGCAATATGGATGCGTGAATAAAGACAGTATGCTTGTAAGAGTAAAGAAACCATTTACTGTTTCGGCAGTTGGTGCTGATACGGTTTGTGTTGGCAAATCAATTCAGCTTTTTGCCAGCGGTGCCGAAAATTATTTATGGTCGCCTGGCACTACTTTAAATGATTCAACAATTGCCAATCCTGTAGCAACACCAACTGGTCCAACAACCTATACTGTTCTTGGATACGATAGTTTAAATTGTTTCCAGAGTACAGCTTCTGTTATAATCACTGTATATCCATATCCTGCAGTGAATGCAGGAAGAGATACAGTAATACGTGCAGGAAGTTCTGTTGTATTGCGGCCCTTGTTATCGAATGATGTAACAAACATCTTATGGTCGCCACCTGGAACATTATCATGCACGAATTGTATTAACCCTTTAGCAACTCCACAAAAAACAACAACCTATCGTATTGTTGCAACCAACCTGGGACAATGTAACAGTTATGATGAAGTAAAAATTATTGTACTCTGCGACCGGAATAATATTTTCATTCCTACTGCCTTTACACCAAATGGTGATAATCTGAATGATCGTTTTTATGTATTGGGGCAGGGTATAGAAAATGTAAAATCATTCCGCATCTATAACCGTTGGGGCAATCTGGTTTTTGAAAAAACATATACCGATGCCAATGATGGTTTGCAAGGTTGGGATGGAATGATCAACGGACAACAGGCTCCTCCCGGATTATACAGTTACACAGCAGAGGTTATTTGTAGTGGTGGAGGTATTATACCTGTTACGGGATCTGTAACATTGATACGTTAAATAAAAAAGCGGCTTCAATGAAACCGCTTCCTATAAAATCATTTCAACTTTTATATTTTATACATCCACTCATGTGTATCAGCTTCCCTGCCTTCACGAATGGCAGTAAGTCTGCGTTTTACTTCAGGTGAAATTTTCCATTGATCGGTATCAAACTGCATCACGGTATCTTTATAACGCAATTCTTTAATGAGTGAAATGGTTGCAGCCGTACCTGT
The DNA here is from genome assembly GCA_031369435.1 of Chitinophagaceae bacterium. Lineage (GTDB taxonomy): Bacteria > Bacteroidota > Bacteroidia > Chitinophagales > Chitinophagaceae > Lacibacter. The sequence continues at coordinate 1,548 of JANMOR010000628.1, read as the reverse complement.
ACCAAACACTTCTTTTAATTCTCCATTTTTAAACGCTTCCATTACTTCATCAATACTGATATGCCTTTCTTCAACAGTTAATCCCATTTCTTTTAAGATAGCCATTACACTGTCTCTTGTAACACCGGCAAGAATAGTTCCTTCGCCCAAATCAGGTGTAACAGCAGTGTTGCCAATAATCACAAAGCCATTCATCATACCAAACTCCTGCAGGTATTTGTGTTCAATAGCATCCGTCCATAACACCTGATCGTAGCCTTTCTTCTTTGCTTCGGCTGTTGCATACATGGCGGCTGCATAATTCCCTGCTGCTTTTGCATAACCTACTCCACCGGCAACTGCACGTACATAATATTCTTCTACATAAATTTTCATTGGTGTTGCATAGTAAGGACCCGTAGGACTAAGGATGATCATGAACTTATAATTGTCACTTGCCTTTACGCCAATCACTTCATCACTTGCAAACATGAACGGACGGATGTACAATGAATGATCACCATTGGTTGGTATCCAAGCCTGGTCAATTTCAATCAGCTTCCGCATCCCTTCAATAAAAATTTCTTCCGGTACTTGTGGCATCTGCATCCGCTCTGCAGAAATATTAAATCGTTTAAAGTTATCGTATGGTCGGAAAATAAATGCTTCCCCATTATCATGTTTATACGCTTTGATCCCTTCAAAAATGCTTTGGCCATAATGGATAGCAGCATTCGATGGGGCTAGCATTAAAGGCTGATAGGGTTTGATCTCCACATTTTTCCATTCCCCATCCTCATAATCAGCTTCCAGCATATGATCTGTAAAGTGTTTCCCAAAGGGAACATTGGTGAGATCCAGGCTGTTTAGTTTACTCGTTTCAGATTTAGTAATTAAAATATCCATAGCGGCGATCATATCTCTTTATTTTTGGCAAAGAAACGAAAAAACAAACAAAGGTTAGCCCATTTGCCGCATATGGAATTAGAAAATATACATTTAACAGCCCAACAATTGGAAGAATTTTATTCTTCGCATCTTGTAATTACAAATGCTGAAACGAATAAAAACCCTTTACCAAAAGAAAAAGCGCAGCTTACCGGCATTACCGGCAAGAATAATAAAAATTTTGTATGGGTTGTAAATGAACCGGACTATCCTTTTTTAGTTGATGAGGATTTCCTGTTCATGAGCGAAGTGATTACTGCCTGTAGAATGAATATGGATGATATTGCTTTAGTGAATCTTGCAAAAAGCAATTTCAACTTTACTGAGATGAAAGAAACACTACAACCAAAATTCATCATCCTGTCGGCATTGGCCCAAAATTGGTTAGAAGCAGACAGTTACAGTTTGCAGCAGCAGGAAGGTTTTCAGTTTTACATAACCGAAGAACTTAGCATATTGCGGAATGATAAAATAAAAAAATCAAAACTCTGGCTGGCATTGAAACAAATGCCGGGCATGGAATCTCCAAAGCGCATCCTCGGAATCGAAGGCGGCGGCACGAAGACCGAATGGATGCTGCTGTCGGGGGAGGCCGATGAACACGCGATTCTCAGCCAGGGC
>JANMOR010000605.1:0-11390 GCA_031369435.1 Chitinophagaceae bacterium | reverse complement strand
ATTATCGTATAATTTTTTCTCCAATCCTGCGAGCAGCACATACACACCTTCAAAAGTCAGGCGGCGTTTGAGTTTGCGTACATCTAAATAATAACATTTAATGATGGAGCCACGCAATTGTTCGGCCACCTTTACCGTAGTATCAGTTGTTACAAAAGGATTACCATCCCTGTCGCCACCGGGCCAGAAACCCATGCGGATGAGTGGCTGATTAAAATCAATTCCTAACTGCAGTTCATTCTTCAGGGATGTATAAATTCTTCCGGCGGCTGTATAAAAAACATTTTCCAGGTACCAAAGCAAACTCACTGCTTCATCATAAGGTGTTGGTTTTTGTTTTTTGAGAAAAGGCGTTTTACCTAACTGCTGCAGGTAACTGTTAATTTGAGCGGCATTATTTTCTGACAATGCTTTTGACAGATCATGAATGATGCCCAACACCGTGCCGGGATAAAACTGTGTAGGATGTGCAGTTAATACCAGGCGGATACAATAATCAGCTAATTTTTTATTGAGTTCTTCTTCTTTATTATTGGCCTGTACTTCATTGAGCAGTTGTTTGATGGTGCCCGGCCCCTGCATATCATGTATTTCTTTAAAGGACGCATCTTCCAATGCATCGAACAACACGATCTGCCTTTCTACATATTGTACAAAACGAAACAGGAGATCGATCTGTTCCTGTTCTTTAATATAATTGGTATGCCGTTTAAAGAAATCTTCAATGATCTCAATAGGACTTTGTTTCTTCTTGTAACCGTCTTCGCAAATGGTTAAAAGAAGGGATAACATAATACCTGTACGTTCAATGTGGTGAAAGGGCAGTGAAGTAAATAAACTGTTGTAGAGCTGAAATTTGATTCCAACTAAATTCTTAAACTGTTGCAGACCGGCTGCTTGTGAAAATGACATAGTTTTCCTTATTTTAAAATTACCGACGAGACATATTAAATGGTACAATCAATTTGATGATATTCCATGTCTGTCGGCATTATACTGTATGATTCCGGGATTAATAATAAACCCGTTTAGTATAACAGGCAACCGTGGGCTGAAAGATAAAAAGAAATGAAGGGTTGAAAAAATTTGTTTGCATAAAAAAGTCCCGCAGGTGCGGGACTAACAATCAACAACTGATTACTGAATGAAAGAAGGATGTTTGAAGGTATAGCTAACGTTCGTTCAATTAAAGGGCGTTGATGAGTACAGGTGAAATAGGATAGCTCTGCTGTTCGGTGATATTACAAGCTATCTTAAAAGTCGTCATTGCGAACGAAGTGAAGCAATCTTTACATTGCAGATTGCTTCGTACCTCGCAATGACGATCTCTTTTTATGAATGAACTTTCATTAAAACGACTTTTAAGATAGCTTGTAACCGGTGTTTTTTCTGTTTTGTTACTGAGCAATGGATTGCAGTGTTGAAGATTTACCAGGAACCACCCGCTTACTACCAATGCCAATAACAATAACTTTTTCATTTTCTTAAATTGAATTCTTTACTTAATTCGATTTTGCTTCAGGTGACCATTTTTGCACCATCAGGTCAATATCTGCATCTGATTCAAAAACTACATCTCCACGGGTGAACAAAGAAACCTTTGCTTCAACTGCATTGATATATACTGTTAACAGTCCTGAATCTAACCAGCCTTTGTTGGTAACTTTTGATCTGCCGTTCACTTCAAGTGTACGAAGATTGCTTACAGGCACATACACCACCACTTTGTTTTTCAAAAAGCCTTTTTTGCTTTGAATGGTGAGTTTGCCATTGCTGATGCTGTACTCCACACGAGATGCAAATTTTTCATCGCCACTGATGGTGATTTCATCGGTTGAGCTGTTGGCAATCAACACCACATCAATATCATCTTTAATGATGATGGTGTGGAATTTTTCTGCTGCAACGGAAGTTACTGTAACGACATCGTCGTTATGAATGGGTGTTGCCTGGGTGCCGGCAGTAATGCTGAACAAGCTAACTGCCAGGATGAATAATTGTTTCATGATAATAAGGTTTTGCCTTTCGGCGGTTTGATGATAAATGTTTTACAGCACAAAGATGTTTGAATTTACCAGTTGAGACAAGGAGAGAATGGGTGAAATGTAATTTTTTGGGGATGGAGTGCTATTTCTCTGGAATAGCTGTAAAACAGGCACTTTCAACGAAAATATGTTAATGAAATCATAACTGAAAAAAGTAACAATTAAACCTTGGTTTTCCTTTGCCGTCAGTATCTATCGGTTCAGACATTTGTTTTACCATTTCATACAGGAAGTGATTGATTTGTGATTTGATCAAATCTACTTTCACAGAATATTCGTTTATATCATTATCAAACAAAGCTTATGTACGATTTATTTTTTCCTCACATTTATGTTCTTTCAACTGCAAGCGGTATCCGTTTTCTGTTGATCAACTGTGTAGGCAACCCGGCAAATAATTAGGCTGTCCGGCAGCGGTGTATTTTTATCCAAGGTTTTCAACCGCTCATTGTAAACCTAATAACCGTCTCACCTCCATGGTTACTTTCCTCACCTGCATTTATAAGATGTAAAACAACCTCACATCTTTTTTTGTTGAAACAATTGCAGCTTGCCAGCATTTTGTGCTGCAACAATGGCTATTGAATTACCAAACGGAAATTGTACCAATGTTTTTGCATTGCCGGGAATAAACAAACCACTTTGTACAATTGATAATACAGTAAAACCTCCTTTGCCATCACCTTTCAACACAATGCCGTTCGATGCATCGTATCGTCCAAGATAAGGATGCATATTGTATTCATTACCGCTTACAGCAATATCAGGGTTGCCATCTGCATTAAAATCATTCACTACAATTCCATAAACAGGGCTCCATTGAACAGGAGCGGGGAGGGGATGCAGTTCAAATTGAAAGCCGCCTTTATTTTCAATCCAAACAGAGTTGAAGTTGGTTGCTTTTAATTGTAACTCACCTTCCCTGTTGAAATTGCTCATCACTGTTTTCATAGTTGCTTTGGCATAAGATGCATAATCAGGGAATTGTTTTTTAATGGATGGAATTTCTTCTGCCAGCTGATCTCTGTAAGCAACAGGAAATTCCATTTTAGGTCCATGCAGTGTTGATGCGGTCCACCTGCTGAACAATGCATCCCAGCGTTCGTTGTTATCATAATCTTTGGCGCAAACAGTTACAGGTTCAGCAATTGTACCATTGTAATAACCATTGGTTCCATAATTGCCCACTACATAATCCATATCACCATCTTTGTCAAGATCAGCAGCTGTAATGCAGTTCCACCAGCCCTTTTCATTGTCTGTTGTAGTAGTTTGCTTTTTTAGTTGACCGTTTTCATTGCTGAAGAAATGAATACCCATCCATTCGCCGGTGATGACTAAATCAGGATCACCATCTTTATCTGCATCACTCCAAACGGCATCAGTAATTAACCCGATAGATTTTAATTCAGGTGCTACCTGGTCAGTAACCAGTACAAATTTTATGGTTCCATTTTTTGAATCATTGCGTAATAAATAACCATTTTCCGGTTTAGGATATTCACCTGGTATCACTCTGCCGCCAACAAAGAGATCCATATCACCATCTTTATCATAGTCGGCATTTTTTACAATACTCTTGCTTGCATAATTCGCAGGAATAGCTGAACTGTCAAAAGAAAAATTTCCTTTGCCATCATTCAGGTAAAAACGATCGGCATAATTTTCATCATTTTTATGTAATTGGTAACCACCACTTGTAATGTATGCATCAAGGTCTTTGTCATTGTCTGCATCAAACAAACAAATACCTGCATCGTCGGCAATCAATTTCAAATCTTTGCTGAAACTTTTTTGTATAAATGTTTGATTGGGTTGTTGTAAATAAATAATGGCTGCACTCATGGCCGAACCTCCCACAATCATATCAACAAGTGTATCGCCATTGATATCACCCACAGCTAATGCCGGACCATATTGCGACAATTTATGTGGTAACTGCCGTTGTAAATTAAAATCAACAAAATCATATTCCCTGTACGTGAAGTTGATGCCTGCTTTGGTACTGATATTGGTGAACCAGTTGCCGCTTGCAAGCAGTGGTTGCTGAATTGTATCCATCACTGCTGATGCAGATTGACTGATGAGCATTGTTTGATTGGCAATAACATTGCTGAGCACTTCTTTTTTGCCATTGGGCCATAACACAACAATTGAATCAATGGTTTCAATACTATCCAAACCAAAATGCATAATATTTTCAACACTGCTCATGTATCCATGATAAGGAGTGTGTTCTGCTACCTGCTGACCTCCTTTATAATACAAATGTGCAACCGTACCAATGCCGTTGATATTAGAAGTATCGCCACGGAATTGGATACGCAGGTAATTCTTTTTTTGTTTTGATTGATTCAATTGATTTTCTAACAATGTGGCTTCCATATTGGTATTGTTGATCACTACATCCAGGTCGCCATCACGATCAAAATCAGCATACGCAATTCCTGCAGAGAATGTGGGGATGTTCCAACCCCAGTCCATTGTTTTATCTGTAAAGGTTAAGTTGCCGTTGTTGTGATAAATATAATTGCTGATTTGTACGGGCGGTAGTCTTTGCAAGAGTTCTAAAAGACTTGTTGCCGTTCCCTGTTCACGGTAAGCAATAAAATCAAGATCAGTTACATCTTTCGGCAAACCATTCGTGGTCATCAGGTCTTTGTATCCATCGTTATCAGCATCTGCTAACAAAGCTGCCCAACTCCAATCGGTATGCGGCACACCGCTGTAATAGGCAATCTCACTAAAGATTGGTGCACCAATGGAATCGTTTTCCAGTATGCGTGGTCCCTGGTTGATTTGTAAGGTATTCCTGACTGTTTGATAAGGGAAATCAAATTTTGCAGAATATAAATACCAGTTATAATCAACAGGGTTCATCATCATCTTTTGCCGGTAATGATCTTCGGGCATCATATCCATTTCAATGATGTCGATCAAGCCGTCGTTATTTATATCACCAGCATCATTGCCCATAGCATTTAAACTTCCATGTTTAAAATATTCATTGTTGCGGTTAGTGAAGGTTCCGTTTTTGTTGTTGACATATAAAATATTGCCGCTGAGATAGTCATTGCTGATATAAATATCTTTCCATCCATCTTTGTTGATATCGAGAATGGAAATGCCCAATCCGTTTCCTTCCCATGTAATACCGGCTTCTTTTGAAACATTGGTAAACACAGGTTGCTGCATTTGTTCGTTCCAGTCATTGCGGTAAAGAATATCATTTGTAAAACCGGTTCCCTCCGATCTGATCTTTCTGAACGTGTTGGGATATTCCTGGTTGAGATCGTTCACTACTAAATACAAATCAAGATCGCCATCATTGTCATAATCAAAAAAAGTAGCCATATGTGTACTCACCGTATCAACCAATCCATATTGTGCAGCACTTTCTTTAAATGTTGGAATACCGGTTGATTGATCAACACCTTTATTTACGTAGAGCAGATCTTTTTTCAATTCTGCATTTTGCCAGGCAGCAGCACAAACATAAATATCAAGCAAGCCATCGTTGTTAATATCAACTACCGTTGCACCACGGCTCCATTTTTTTTCACCGGTAACACCTGCTTTGTCGGTTACATCTTCAAACTTCATTTTACCCCTGTTGAGATATAATTTGTTGGGTTGAATAGAAGAAGTAAAATAAATATCAGGAAGACTGTCGTTATTAAAATCACCAATGCCCACGCCACCACCATTGTAGAGGTATTGATAGTTGATCATGTTGAGCATTTCATTCTCTGCTACAACGTTGCTGAAGCTGATACCACTTTCAGTACTCTTCACTTCACGGAACAATGGAACATTTTTCTGCTTGCAGGAAACTAAGAAGAGGATGAGTAAGGGGAAAACAAATGACAATCGTTTCATTAGCTTGGTTTATCCGCCTAAATTAAGGTAAAATGCCGGGAGGGAAGATTTTCATAAATGCTGATTTTTTCAAAACAGCCCATTTGCTTTTTTTTGACTAAGTGTAACTAAAAACAACCCAATGAAAATTGTTATTGCAGATCCAAGCAACAAGTAATTTGAAGAAGGAAAATTCGTAAATAAAATGGCTGAAATACCCTGTATCGTCAATATGAATTCATTGAACAATACTGCAATGATAAAGATCCATAAACCAACTTTAGATGTTGTCTTTTCAAGCGTAATCAAATTGTTTTGTATAAAGCATCCAAGAATAAAAATTGAGACAAACACCAGCAACACAAGATGCAGAAAGCCGATGACAACAGGACGGATGCCGAATGCATATTTATTTAATTCGGGTATGGCAGAAAATGCCTGCAAAATGATTTTAAGTATAAAAGCAGATAAGGCAATCAGCCATAACCATTTTACAGTTGGGTGCAGATCAATTGTTTTTCTTAATTGCAGGGCCAATCGTATAAATAAATATGCGGCTATTAATTGCAGTAATGCCGCAGCATCAGCAGCATAATACATCCACACAGGTAACCGCATCCACATCATGGATAAAAACCAGGCAGGCAGGATTGTAATAAGAAGTAAAACAAACAACCTGTCCGCAGTTTGTATCTGAACAGGAGTAAACCATTTCTTCAGGCTTACAAATAAAAGCCCGAGTATGGCAAACAAAAACCATCCATTGTATTGAAAGTGTAAATAGAAATAGACAGATCCGAAATACCAACTTTGATGGATGATTTTATTTGCCATTAACCAGGCCAGGCTGAATGTGCCCATTGCAGAAAGAATATTGAAGATGAGTGCTGTATAGAACCATTTCTTTTCAAAAGTTAAACTGCTGTTTTTTATCAATGCTTTCCAGGTAACTATTGCAAACCACCATGAAACAAAAATGGAAAGGGTAGAAAATGCAATTGACAATGTTGCATACCCCATGAACGGAAATGAAAGCAGCATTCCATAGCTGCTCAATAACTGTGCAAGGAGTATTTGTTTAAATTGTTTTGTTTGCGATTCATCAGGTTGAAGTATGTGAACGATGATAATATATAATGCAAGTGAAACCCAGCCCGCAAAAGCAAAGTGGGAGTGACCATGCAACAGATGTTTGTGATCAACCAACGGAAGAGGGAATAAGATTTTATAACGCAGCAACACTCCAATTGCTGCCAGTACAGTAAAATTGATGAGTGCAATTTTTGACCATTTTTGTGTAAGCATCATAAAGAACTACCGGATTTATGTGGGTTCAACAATACACTTTACCCTTTTCAATTTTTAGCTGTCCTTTTTCGTGCATCAGGCGGATTGAACGGATCACTGTTTCAACCCGTAGCCCTGTCATATCTGCAATTTGTTGCCGGGTGAGGGTTATCTTAAATAATTCGTCATCAATAACACCCTGGTCTTTTTTATATTCTTTCAGTAAAGTACTTACACGATGTAAAGGGCCATAAGAAGAAATTTCTTTTGATATAAGCGATTTAAACCGAAGCCTTTTTGCCAGCTTTTGAGTAAAACAAAAATGGGTATCGAAGTTTTCTTTTAATAGTTGCAGAAAACCCTCCTTTCGTAAACGGATAATTGTACAATACTCATCAGCTATTGCACTGGCAGGATAAGTGCCACCATCAAAAAGTGGAGGCTCTCCAAAACTTTCACCTGCTCCAAAAAAGCCTTGAATAAATTCCTTTCCATCTTCATTACAGTTGCACATTTTTATTTTCCCATCCACCACCTGGTAATAAAAGTGTGCATCGGCATCTTCGCAAAAAAGAACATGCCCTTTTTCAAGATTGTGAAAAGTAGCACCCCAAGCAAGAAGGAGGTCAACATCAATTATTCCCTGTTCGGTTTTGAGCATTGCAAAGGCAATTTATACCTGATTTAAAACATTAATTGTGATTAAATACAATGATAAACATGATTAAGGTCATGTTTCAGGACCTGTAATAGTTCAAACTTGCATATTGTCAGGAAAGTTCATTTGATAAGATCATCGTTATTAACAACATGACTTCAATCATAAAGTTCTTTTCTATCTCATAGTAATCTTGTGTTGTCATTCATCATTTAAAATTAAAAACAGCATGAAAAAAATTCTTATTGTACTCAGTATTGTTGGATTTGCGTATGCCTGCAGTAATAATACTTCAGGGAAAGACGATGAAAATAAAACTGATGAGCAGGAGCAAACAACAGAGTCAAAGATTGAAAATGAAAACCCTTCTTATGATCCTGAAAGAGGTGCCGGAAAATTTACAAATGTTGATGTAAAGCCAGAACTTGATAAAACTATGGCAGAAGCAGGAACAAAAGTGTACGATGTCAAATGCTCCAGCTGTCATAAAATTACCGATGAAAAATTAGTTGGTCCAGGCTGGAAAGCTGTTACCACCCGGCACAGGCCAGAGTGGATCATGAACTTCATAACAAATCCCGATGAAATGCTGAGTAAAGATCCTAAAGCCATGGCCCAGCTTGAAATTTGCCTGGTACGTATGCCCAACCAGGGTTTAACGGATGATGATGCAAGAAATGTATATGAATTCATGCGTAAAAATGATGGCGTTAAGTAAGAACAACAAATCAATTAATCTATAATAATTATATATGAACTATTCAAAACTAATACTGCTCATCCTCGTATCAGGATCAGTATTGCAAATGATGTCCTGTAAACCAAAAGGTGCAAAAGCTGCAGTAAGCGCCGGCTCAGCAGAAAAAGCTTATGTAGCACCCGGTAAATATGATGAGTTTTACAACTTTGTTTCCGGTGGTTTCAGTGGGCAAATGCCAGTGTATGGATTACCCAGCGGACGTTTGCTTAGAGTAATCCCTGTTTTTTCTGTTGATCCTGAAAAAGGATATGGTTACAGCGAAGAAACAAAACCCATGTTAATGACTTCTCATGGATTTGTTCCATGGGATGATCTGCATCACATTTCATTTTCACAAACAAATGGTGAAATCGACGGCCGCTGGACTTTTGGTAATGGTAACAATACTCCACGTGTAGCAAGGATTGATAACACTACATTCCGCACAGTAGAGATCATTGAACTACCTAACAGTGCAGGTAATCACTCCTCTCCATTTATTACAGAAAATTCTGAATACCTGGTTGCAGGTACACGTTTCAGTGTTCCTGTTGGTAACAATACTGATGTACCTATTTCATCGTATAAACAAAATTTTAAAGGAACCATCAGCTTTATCAGTATTGGTAAAGAAGGTCAGATGGATATTGCCTTCCAGCTGTTGCTGCCGGGTGTAAACTTTGATCTCAGTCATGCAGGTAAAGGTCCAAGTCATGGATGGTTCTTTTTCAGTTGTTATAACAGTGAGCAGGCAAATACATTATTGGAAGTAAATGCTTCACAGCGTGATAAAGATTTTGTAATGGCTGTAAACTGGAAAAAAGCTGAAGAATATCTCAGAGCTGGTAAAGGTGTTAAGCAACAGGTACGGTATGCGCATAATGTGTACAATGAAAAAACGCATACGGCAACGCATGAAATAAGAACAGAAGTAACTGTTCTTGATCCTGCCATTTTAAAAGATATCTGCTATTTTATTCCATGCCCAAAATCTCCACATGGTTGCGATGTTGATCCAACAGGGGAATATATTGTTGGCAGTGGTAAACTGGCAGCATTAATTCCGGTATTTTCTTTTACTAAAATTCAAAAAGCAATTGCTGATAAATCGTATGATGGAGAATATGGCGGCATTCCTGTTATTAAATACGAAGCTGCTTTATACGGTGAAGTAAAGAAACCAGGTCTCGGGCCATTGCATACAGAATTTGATGGCAAAGGATTTGCCTACACTTCTTTCTTTGTAAGCAGTGAAGTGGTGAAATGGAATATAAAAGATTTGAAAGTGGTTGACAGAGTGCCCACTTATTATTCAGTTGGTCACTTATGTATTCCTGGTGGCGATACAAGAAAACCATTTGGTAAATATTTGATTGCTTATAACAAAATAACAAAAGACCGTTATCTGCCAACAGGACCTGAGTTAGCACAAAGTGCTCAGTTATTTGATATCAGTGGAGATAAGATGCAATTGATTCTTGACTTTCCAACAATTGGTGAGCCACACTATGCAGGTGCCATGCCGGCCGATCTCATCAAAAAGATAAGTTTAAAAATTTATAAGATTGAAGAAAATACAAACAAGTATGTTTCAAAAGGTGAAAAGGAAACGAAGGTAATACGTGAAGGAAATAAAGTGCATGTATATGCAACCGCTATCCGCTCACATTTTTCCCCTGATAATATTGAAGGAGTTAAACTGGGAGATGAAGTTTATTTCCATGTAACTAACCTGGAGCAGGATTGGGATGTACCGCATGGCTTTGCAATAAAAGGAGCACTCAATGCAGAATTGTTAATTATGCCCGGCGAGACGCAAACTTTAAAGTGGATTCCGGAAAAAGTTGGTGTGTACCCATTCTACTGCACCGATTTTTGCAGCGCTTTGCATCAGGAGATGTCAGGTTATATCCGTGTATCACCGGCAGGAAGTAATATGCCGCTTACGTTCAGTTTAGGCAAGCAGGGAGCAGCAGCAGCCGATACAACAAAACCTGCAGGCAAATAAGTATGAACGGATCATTATCACAAACAGCATATTCAATGAACTTAAATAAAATGTTATGAACACACATTTATCACCAATAGCAAGGATAGCTTCATTGATTTGTGCCGTGGGACTGGTGCTTGTAATTTTTGTGCCGATGTGGCGAATTGATTTAACAGCGCCGCAATATCCTGAAGGATTGGTGTTGAAAATTCATGCCGGTAAACTGGCTGGTGATGTTGATATCATTAACGGGCTGAATCATTACATTGGTATGCGTAAACTGGAAACAGACGACTTTATTGAGTTTACAATTCTTCCTTTTATTATTGGCGCTTTTGCATTGTTTGGTTTTTTAACGGCCCTTGTTAACCGCAGATGGTTTTTTTATGTGTGGATGACTTTATACATCATGTTTGGGGTGATTGCGATGTTCGATTTTTACAGGTGGGAGTATCATTATGGCCATAATCTTGATCCAACAGCAGCAATTATTGTTCCGGGGATGGCATATCAACCACCATTGATCGGGTACAAACAGCTGCAGAATTTTGGTGCATATTCCTTTCCGGATATTGGCGGTTATATTTTTATTGCAGTTGGGCTCATTCTTGTTACAATTGCTTTTTTAGAATGGAAGAAAATAAAAGCAATGATCCTGCCGATCCATGCGGCCATTTCGTTCTCATTGATTTTTTTATTACAAAGCTGCTCTTTCTCTCCGCAACCCATTGCTTATGGTAAAGATGCCTGCCAGTTTTGCAAAATGCTGATCAGTGATCAACGATTTGGTGCAGAACTAATCACAGACAAACG
>JANMOR010000569.1:0-2178 GCA_031369435.1 Chitinophagaceae bacterium | reverse complement strand
GATAGCTCACGACAAAATCCGGCTTACAGGTTTGCAGTAATTTTTTTACATCGGGCCCCGACATATGTTGGGGCCCGACCTTTTAGGTATGACATACTTTAAAGTATCCCATACCTTTCTACCAATATGTTTTTGTGATGCAGGAAATGCCCTAATAATATATAACCAATTGCTTTTACCGATACCGGGTGATTATTAGCATTGCCAACTGTACTGAATTCTTTTTCAGAAAAACTTTTAAACAAAAATTCTGTACTCTTTCTTACAGCAAGAAATTCATCTTTTAAAGATTGTAAACTTCTGTTGCTTACATCTGCTGTTTGTGCAAAGTCATTTTCCTCAAAGCCCGGTTGCGGCGATGGGTCTTTTCTTGCAAACCATAATGCACGGTGAGCAAAGATGCGTTCTGCATCAATCATATGCTGTAACAATTGTTTTACTGTCCATTTCCCATCGGCATAAGCATAATCAGCTTTTTCATCAGGTATTGATTGCAGGAATGCGGCGACAATTGCAGATTGATTGTTAAATGCATCATGTAAATCATCGTGTTTAACTTTCATGATATAGTTTTCATGATACACTGCATATTCATTGGGAGTTGGTCTTGACATAATGAACATTTTTATCCCGTCTGACGCCCTCGTCTGACGGATTGGAGAAACTGATACTTGTTTTAATAGTATTTCTGATTTTGCTATTATTTTTCGTCAGGCGAGGGCGTCAGACGAAAAAAAGTCCTGCTTTTCAGCAGGACTTCAAATATAAGATTTATCCTTTTTTTGTTTTCTTAACTTTCGCTTTTGGCTTTGGTATTGATTTTGGTGATGGCAGTGTTTTAATGCGTTCACCTTTTAACGTAGCTGCAATCTTAACCGATTCATAGGCATTGATGATTCCACCTGATCGGCTGAAATCACTGAAGTCTTCCTGTTCTTCAGTGCCGGGTTTCTTCACTTTAATATTTGGATTCTGTGCACCTTTTTCAATACAATATTTTATCTGCTCAGCACTCAGATCGGGAAAGTAGGAGAGTATTAATGCTGCCAAACCTGCTACCACAGGGCTTGCCATGCTGGTGCCATCTTCAAATTTATATACATTGCCTGCCGGAATGGTTGAATATATTTCAACACCCGGCGCAAATACATCTACTTCGTTCTTGCCATAGTTACTGAAATCGGCAATCAATCCACCCGTTTTTGGATCGCCACTTGCACCAACTGTTATATAATTGGTTGCTTTTGTTTTGGTATCAGCAAAATGCGGGCTGGGATAATTTTCAGAGCTGTCAACATTATTATGATCATTGCCAGCAGCATGCACCAACAGAACACCTTTGCTTTGAGCATAACGAACAGCATCATCCACCCATCTTTTTTCAGGTGAATAACTTTTGCCGAAACTCATGTTGATGATCTTTGCACCATTATCAACAGCATAGCGGATAGCCAAAGCAATATCCTTATCATATTCATCGCCATCAGGTACTGCACGCAATACCATGATACGAACATCATTGGCAACACCATCAACACCTATTCCATTATTTCTTGCTGCTGCTATAATACCGCTTACATGCGAACCATGTAAAGGTGTGCCGGCCATTACATCGGGATTACCATAATAACGGTCATTAAAATCGTTGTAATTATCTTTTACAATTTCACCACGGTAATCTTTGGGAACAACATTGGGAGCGTCAGCTTTTTTCTCCTGCATTTTATAATACGCTGTAAAGTCGGCCATCAACGATACATTGTTCACATCCATTACATCAAAGCCTTTAAATAATGCAAACATGGTTGATTTTGCATCAGCTTCTTTTGAATTAGCCGGTTTAAATGTTACCAGGTCATTTCCTGTATATTCTTTTTTGAAACGTATTTGTAACAAACTATCTGCTTCACCAGATTTGCGGTATAAACCACGAAGGAATAATATTTGTTCCTGAGCATTAGTAGCGTCAGTTTCTATTTCATCCTGCAATTTTTTATAAATGCGGTACTCTTCTTTTTCTTTGGGTGATAATTTATTTTCATCAACTGTACCGCTATATTTAGTCTTCAACTTATGATACATACGTGCAGCTTCAAGCGAACCTTCTTTTACATTTCGTCCATCTTTACCTCCAATAAAGTTCCAGCCATAGATATCATCCACATAGCCATTCTTATC
>JANMOR010000531.1:0-1673 GCA_031369435.1 Chitinophagaceae bacterium | reverse complement strand
TCCTGATAACGAGAATAAAACAAGAGGCCAGAAAATCCAGCCTGTACTGAGTAATGGCAACCCGCCTTTCATTGCCGCCGCAATACCACCCAGTGTAATAATAATGACACCGGGAATGGTAAATAATTTATCAGAAGCAATAATTCCTGAAACAGCATGTTGCATATAACCGCTGTTGTTCGATTTGTACGCCCATTTCATCCAGAACAGTCCTGTGGTAATATTTCCTAAAAAAGCGACCACTGCCAGTAAGTGAACAACTTTAAACAACAGGTAACTATTCATACAAATTGTTTTACGTTATAAATTATTGTTGATAACATCATCTGTTCTGTCAACACCAAAGCTGATGAATGCACCAATGAATACAAACATTCTTGATGGCGGTACCAGTTCCTGTTTGCGCATACCGTTGGAAGAATAACTGTACCCGTACACCTGTTTGATGTTGAAAATATTACTTACACTCAACACATATACAGCAAATGCTTTTGGATTTTTCTTACCGATACTTGGAAGATAATTCAATGCAAAACTTACATTATGATAATCGGGCATTCTTCCTTTATCAGCAAAGAATGTTTTGTTATTGTTAGGATCAAATTGAATATTATAATAAGGCCTGCCGCTTGCATAGTTATAGGATAAGTTGAAATTGGTTTTGAGTTTGGTTACAAATTTTTTCATCACCAATGATGCTGTGTGATTGGCTGCAAAATTGGGTGTAATAGCTGTTGGGAAATTGAGGAAATCCCTTTTAGTATTGAGATAGGAATAAGAAATCCAGTAATCAAGATTCTTTACATTCTTTTTATCTCTCCAGAACAATTCAAAACCATTGGCATCGCCAAAACCTTTGTTGCTGCTGGCTACATCACGACCATTGATGTTTGATGTTTTAACCAAATTATCATACTTCTTATAAAATGCTTCCAAACGGAAAGTAGTAAGATTGGTTGTTTTCTGATACTGGGCAATGTAGTGCTGTGCTTTCATAAAGATCAATGGATTGGCTGACGGTTGGTAACGCATTTCAGGGTTCTGATAAAAAACACCATACGCTAATGAAGCCTGGCTTTGCTTACCCAGTTTATAAGCCAATGAAACTCTTGGCGCCAAGTTCGCTTTGTTTAGTAAAGAAGAATACTCCGCTCTTGCACCAAACTTTGCAGCAAGATTATTGGTCAAATAAATATCCTGTTCTGCAAATAGTGAATACACATTTTCAATATTACGGCTGTTAAATTTCATACCGTTATAAGCAGTGAAAAGATTTTTATCATCGCTATGGTTATACTCTGTTCCAAAACGGAGTGCATTCAATCCTTTGAATTTTTTTTCTAACACTAATTTTGCATTCCCATAAAAGCCTTTGTTGTTAAGATCAAAAGTTTTAAACTCAAGCCCGTTCAGTAACACATCATTTTTTTGATTATCCTGCATACTAAAGCTGAGATCATCTTTATTGGTTGACACTGAAAAACCCGCAGTAAACTTCCATTTATTTTTTAAACTTTCTTTCCAGGATAAATTATGATACATGTTCCCGTTTGTTAAAGAAAACTTGTCCTTATAATTTAAAGTGTCGAGACTGTTTTGAGTAAACGCAAGGCTGTTGGTTGTGTAATAGCCATAATATTTCAACATACCGTTCTTAGAAGTTTTGATACGAT
>JANMOR010000519.1:0-15713 GCA_031369435.1 Chitinophagaceae bacterium | reverse complement strand
CTCTTCTACCTGAGATTTTTTCTTTCCCTCTGCCGGTTCATTGATCGGAAACTTTACATACCCGTTTCCATTACTCATCACCTTGCTCATGAGAGCAGAGTATTCCGTTGAAATATCATTATCATCGAAAGTGAGGATGTTGCGAAAGCCCATTACATTTTCATAAAACTTTACCCAAGGATTCATTTGGTTCCAACCAACATTTCCTACGCAATGATCTACATATTGCAAACCGGTTTCTTCAACTTTAAAATAAGGATTACTCCATGCACGATAACCGGGCATAAATATGCCTTTATAATTTTTCCGTTCAATAAATAAATGAACAGTATCTCCATAGGTGTGAATTCCACTGACGATTACTTCGCCATTTTCATCGGTGAGTTTTGTTACTTCTTTAAAGGCACTTCCGCCCCGTCTGGTTGTTTCAGTAAATGCACTTGCAGCATCATCTACTTTTAAAGCCAGAGTTTTCACCGCATCACCGTGTTTGTAAATATGATCGGCCATTTCATTGCCTGAACGCAAAGGTGTTGTTAGAACGAGTGTTAATTTATTTTGACGAACAACATAGCTCGCACTTTCTTTCATTCCTGTTTCAGGACCGGCATAGGCCAATGGCTGAAAACCAAAAGCAGTGATATAATAATGTGCTGCCTGTTTGGCATTGCCTACATAAAATTCAACATAATCTGTTCCATGCAAAGGAAGAAAATCAGGGGTTGATGTTTGTTTTGTATCTGAAGCTGTTATCGCTGACATGAGATTGAAATTTGAATTGATAATGATAATTAAACGTAAAAGAAGAAATACAATTTCAGTTCTTTTGAATCATATACTCAACAAATCAAATAGCGTCAATGGCCAAAACTTCCATCAGCAAGGAGTAGTTGCTGCGTTTGTCGTTGAATCGTTTGGTGGGATAATCAGGAAGCATACTGCAAATTTAAATAAAACCAATAAGCTTCAAACAGAAAGCTTTTCGGCTTAACCTTATCTTTGAGCTTATGAAACGTATCGGCATCCTCGGCGGCGGACAATTAGGACGAATGTTATTACAGGCTGCAGCCAATTATCCTGTTGAAACATATGTACTGGAAAATGATGAATATTGCCCCGCTGCACATCTTTGTCATCATTTTACAAAAGGCGATATCAAAGATTTTGATGCAGTTTACAATTTTGGAAAAGGACTGGATGCCCTCACCATTGAAAATGAAAGTGTAAATGTTGATGCACTTGAAAAACTGGAAGCTGAAGGAGTGAACATCTTCCCCAAACCATCAGCTCTCCGCATCATCAATAATAAAATTGAACAAAAGAAATTCTATCAACAGAACAATATCCCAACTTCTGAATTTATCATCACAGAAAATAAAAATGATCTGAAGGCTCATTCTTCCTTTTTACCTGCTGCACATAAACTGGGCATGGGTGGTTATGATGGCCGTGGTGTGGAACTTTTATTAACCGAAGCAGATTTTGAAAAAGGTTTTGATGCACCTGCTGTACTGGAAAAATTAGTTGATATCGACAAAGAAATTGCTATGATTGTAGCTGTAGCACAAGACGGCGAAACAACCATTTACCCACCTGCTGAAATGATCTTTGATCCTTTTTTAAATTTATTAGATTACCAGATCTCTCCTGCCGAACTTCCTGAAAAAATATTCTGGAAAGTAGAAGCCTTTGCTATGGAGGTAGTGCGAAAATTTAATTCACCGGGTTTATTTGCAGTTGAATTATTTGTAGATAAAAAAGGCAATGTACTGGTGAATGAAACAGCACCAAGAGTTCACAACAGTGGTCATCACAGTATTGAAGGCAACTATTCTTCACAATTTGATATGTTGTGGCGTATTATGCTTGGTTATCCGCTTGGTTGTACCGATACAATCCTGCCATCAGTCATTTTAAATATTGTTGGTGAAGAAGGGCATAACGGACCTGCTCTTTATGAAGGATTGGATGAAGTCTTAAAAATGGAACATGCTTTTGTACACCTTTATGGAAAAGCCCAAACCAAACCAGGCAGAAAAATGGGGCACGTAACCGTTATTGGCAAAGACAAAGCTGAGCTCATCTTCAAAGCCAACCGCATCAAGCATACATTGAAAGTAAAGACCCTGTAGTTTTATAGATAAAAAAGGACCATCAGTTACTTATTATTTCAACTGATAATAGTTACCTTATACCCGTTAAACACAATAATTTTTACCACTCATCCATTGAAGCTTTAACCAAAAAGTTCATTCCTTAACTTTAGCCATTCTATAATTAACATGAGAATATTACAATTGATAACAGTTGCTGCTCTTTTATTGGCAGCAAGTTGCAAGGAAAAAAAGAAAGAACCTGCTGCAGCAACCGGTGGTCAACGACAGCAGGGGCCGATGGTTGTTGTGGGATATATTGTAAAAACCGGTGCGGTTAGTGAACCACTTCAATTAGCCGGTGAATTATTACCAATGGAGGAAACAGAAATTCACACTGAAGTAAGCGGTCGTGTAGTTGGACTATATATTAATGAAGGTGCCTCTGTAAGCAGGGGTGCTTTGTTGGTAAAATTGTTTGATGGCGATTTGCAGGCACAATTAAAGAAACTGGAAGTGCAGTTACTCATTGCACAAAAAACAGAAGAACGCAATAATGAATTACTGAAATTAAATGGAATCAGTCAACAGGATTATGATCTAAGTTTTTTACAGGTAAGCAATATCAAAGCCGATATTGAACTCATGAAAACCAATATTGCCAAAACAGAAATACGAGCTCCTTTCAACGGAAAAATTGGTTTTAAAAATATTTCAACCGGAGCTTATGTAACGCCTGCAACTGTTATTTCAAATATCAGGCAGGTTAACATTTTAAAATTGCAGTTCAGTGTTCCTGAAAAATATACTTCCAAAATAAGGCTGGGTCAACTCATTTCTTTTTCAACTGATGGAAGTTCTAAAAAATTTCTTGCAAGAGTGTATGCAACTGAATCAACTGTCAGTGAAACCACACGTGGCATGAATGTACGTTGTGTTGTTCAGCAAGGCGATGCCTCCTTGGTAGCAGGTGGTTTTGCAAAAGTAGATATGGACTTCGCACGGAATGATTATGCCATTCTTGTACCATCACAAGCCATCTTACCACAGGCAAGAGGCAAGAAATTAATTTTATACAAAGATGGTATTGCTAAATTTGTTGATGTACAAACAGGCATTCGTGATTCAGCCAATATTGAAATACTCAGTGGCGTACGGCCCGGCGATACCATTGTAACAACCGGATTACTTGGTTTAAGACCCGAAGCAAAAATCAAACTTTCAAAAGTGCAATAGTTATGACGATCAGCGAACTGAGTTTGAAGCGACCTGTATTGGCAATTGTGATGAACATCCTGATTGTATTGTTTGGCGTTATTGGATTTCGTTTTTTAGGTGTAAGGGATTATCCGGCTATTGACCCGCCGAATATCAGTGTGCGTACTTCCTATCCCGGTGCCAATGCCGATGTAATTGAATCGCAGATCACCGAACCATTAGAAAAATCAATCAATGGTATTGCCGGTGTAAAAAATATTACCAGCAGCAGCAGCCAGGGCAACAGCAATATCAATGTTGAGTTTGAATTGGGATTTAATTTAGAAGAAGCAGCTAATGATGTACGTGATAAAGTTTCACAAACGGTTCGTTCTCTTCCATCCGATCTGGATGCACCTCCTGTTGTTACCAAAGCCGATGCCAGCAGTGATCCTATCCTCTCCATGACCATCCAGAGTGAGAGCCGCAATCCGCTGCAGGTAACAGAATATGCAACCAATAATTTACTGGAACGTATTCAAACTATACCCGGTGTAAGTACAGTAAACATTTGGGGCGAGAAAAAATATGCAATGCGTATCTGGTTTCAACCGGAAAAATTATTGGCCTATAGTTTAACGGCAAAAGATGTACAAAATGCATTGCTGCGTGAAAACATTGAACTGCCTTCAGGAAAAATTTCAGGCAATACAACAGAACTTACTGTAAGAACATTTGGACGATTAAATACCGAAGAAGATTTCAACAACCTCATCATCAAAAATATAGGCGGCAGAGATATTAAATTGAATGATATCGGCTATGCTATCCTTGGGCCAGAGAACGAAGAAAGCGTATTGAAAGAAAGTGGTATTCCTATGATTGCATTAGCCATTGTCCCACAACCGGGCAGCAATTATATTGCTATTGCCGATGAGTTTTATAAACGATATGAGCAGATCAAAAAAGAAGTTCCTGCTGATATTAAATTAGATATTGGATTAGATCAAACACAATTTGTACGAAAATCCATTTCAGAAGTAAAGGAAACGTTGATGCTTGCATTTGGATTGGTTGTACTCATCATCTTTTTATTTTTCAGAGACTGGCTTGTTGCAATACGGCCTTTAATTGATATTCCAGTTTCATTGATTGGTGCATTTTTTATCATGTACTTTTCAGGGTTTACCATCAATGTACTCACTTTACTAGCCATTGTACTTGCAACTGGATTGGTAGTGGATGACGGTATCGTGGTAACAGAAAATATTTTTAAGAAAATGGAACAGGGCATGGATAAATACAAAGCTGCCCGTGAAGGTTCCAAAGAAATTTATTTTGCTGTTATTGCTACATCCATCACATTGGCAGTGGTATTTCTTCCTATCATTTTCTTAGAAGGTTTTGTTGGTCGTTTGTTCCGTGAGTTTGGTATTGTGGTGGCCGGTGCTGTATTAATTTCTGCTTTTGTATCCTTAACCTTAACCCCTGTGCTCAACGTGTATCTTACACGAAGAGGCGGGCATTCGCATGGTTGGTTTTATCGTGTAACCGAACCATTTTTTACCGGCATGGAAAATGGATACAACCGTTTATTGCATGCATTCATGAAAGCAAGATGGATTGCATTTATCATTATTGCAGTTTGTTTTGCCATGATTTATTTTATTGGCGGCAGTTTGCAAAGTGAACTGGCACCAATGGAAGACCGCAGCCAGTTTCGTTTACAGGTTAGTGCACCCGAAGGAACAAGTTATGATGCAATGGATTTATACATTGACAAACTGGTAAAGCTTGTGATGGATAGTGTTCCTGAAAATAAAGTATTGATCTCCGTTACCGCACCTGGTTTTACAGGGGCCGGCTCAGTTAACAGTGGTTTTGTCCGTTCACTTTTAACTCCACCGAATGAACGTGAACGATCACAACAGGAAATTGTTGATATGATCACCCGCAATCTTCCAAAGTTTAATGAAGGAAGAGCTTTTGCCATACAGGAACAAACCATTTCAGTTAACCGCCGTGGTGGTTTGCCAGTACAGTTTGTATTGCAGAATAATAATTTTGAGAAACTCAAAGAAATTCTGCCAAAGTTTTTAGAAGAAGCTAATAAAAATCCAACGTTTGCCGGTGTGGATGCTGATCTTAAATTTAATAAACCTGAATTGCGTTTAAATATTGACCGCATTAAAGCAAGTGAGTTGGGTGTAAGCGTAACTGATATTTCTGAAATGCTGCAATTATCGTTGAGTAACCGAAGGCTTGGTTATTTTATAAAAGAAGGAAAACAATACCAGGTTATTGGCCAGGTATTACGCAACGACCGTGATGCCCCAACTGATTTGAAGAATTTATTTATTCGTAATGCCGCCGGGCAAATGATTTCCATTGACCAGTTTGTAAGCTTTGTAGAAGAAACCACTCCACCAACACTCTATCATTTTAACCGTTATAAAGCTGCCACTGTCAGTGCAGGATTGGCACCGGGTAAAACCATTGGCGATGGTATTAAAGAGATGGATGCCATTGCAGATAAATTACTCGATGAATCTTTTAATACTGCACTATCAGGTAACTCCAGAGATTTTGCTGAAAGCAGTGGTAATACATTCTTTGCATTTGGACTGGCATTGATCCTTATCTTTTTAGTATTGGCTGCACAGTTTGAAAGTTTTATTGATCCTTTAGTGATCATGGTTACTGTACCAATGGCAATTGCGGGAGCAGTATTTTCATTGTGGTTGTTCGATCAAACAATTAATATTTTTTCGCAGATAGGAATGATCATGCTGATTGGACTTGTTACCAAGAACGGTATCCTGATTGTTGAATTTGCCAATCAAAAGAAACATGCAGGTATGTTGAAAAAGCCGGCAGTAATAGAAGCGGCGACCATGCGTTTACGCCCCATCTTAATGACAAGTTTGGCTATGAGTCTTGGTGCATTACCACTGGCATTATCATTAGGTGCTGCATCAACAAGCCGTATTCCTTTAGGTGTGGTAATTGTAGGTGGAATTATGTTCTCTTTAGTGCTCACTTTATTTGTAATTCCGGCCATGTATTCCTACCTGTCATCTAAAAAAATTAAAGTGCATGAAGAAGAAACTGAAACTGTTATTTCTAAGTTGTCTGATTAATATCATTGGGTTTACACAAGCTCCAGTAAAACTCAGCATTGAAGAAGCAATACAAATTGCTTTAGAAAAGAATTTTGATGTGGTGATTGAAAAAAATGCACAACAGATCGGCCAGATCAATAACAACTGGGGAACCGCCGGCCTTTGGCCGAATATTACGATCAACGGTTCCACTGGTATTGCTTCTAATAATCTTGAACAGCGTTTATCAAACGGTACAACTATAAAAAGGAATGGTGCAATTCTTCGCAACATCAACGCAGGCTTTGCTGTAAGCTGGCGCATTTTTGATGGTATGCGGATGTTTGCAACAAAAAAACGTTTGGAAGAACTGGAAAAAATGGGTGAGCTTACTTTCCGCAGCCAGTTAAACAATACTGTCTTTGATGTTATTGCTGCTTATTACCAGATCGTACAACTCAACCAGCAGAAAAAAGCGTTCAACGAAACCATTCAATTTTTTGAAGAACGAAAACAAATTGCTGAAAGCCGTTTTACAATTGGCACCGCACCTAAAACAGATTTTTTACAAGCACAGGTTGATCTCAATCAGCAAAAAGGAAACTTGTTGGTCATTGAAAATAATATACGTGTGGCCAAAGCCAATTTCAATTTCTTACTGGCACGTACACCCGAAACTGCCTTTGATGTACAGGATGCTATTATAACAGATGCTTCAGTAAATTTTACTTCGCTGCAACAAAAATCACAAACAGATAATTATGATTTGCTGCTGGCACAAAGCAACCTGTCGGTTTTAATGCAGCAAAAAAGAGAAATCATTTCACAACGTCTTCCTTCCGTAACATTAAACGGCAATTTCAATTTAGCACAAAGCAGGAACGACGCAGGTTTTACATTGTTCAACCGTAACCTGGGGCCGAACGGAAATATTGGCGTAGCTATTCCAATTTTCCAGGGTGGCAATATTAAACGGCAGGAAAGAGTAGCAGATATCAATATCAAAAATCAACAGGTAGTCATTGACCGTTTAAAGAACCAGGTAAATACCAGCCTGGTGAGTGCCTACTATAATTTTCAAAATGCATTAAGCCTTGTTGATCTTGAAAAAAGCACTTTGCTTCTTATACAGGAAAACAATATCATTGCAACTGAGCGTTTCCGTAAGTTGGCTATCACCTCAATTGAATTACGGCAGGTGCAGCTTGATTTCATCAATGGACAAACACGTTATATCAACGCCTTGTATATGGCCAAGCTCGCAGAAGCAGAGATGAAGTTGCTGGCAGGTGATTTGAGCAGACTTTAGTTTTTAGTTTATAGTTTGTAGTTTTGGGCAAACCTAACTACAATGGCTACCATTACAAAGTTTGAAGAGCTTGATATGTGGCAAAAAGCCCGCAGTCTGTCAAAAGACATATTTTTTTACATTGAAGAAGGCGGCTTTAAAAAAGATTACAAATTAATTGACCAGATTAATTCTGCGAGTGGTTCAATCATGGATAATATTGCTGAAGGATTTGAACGAAGCAGCAAATTAGAATTCATCAATTTTCTTTCTTATTCAAAAGGATCAGCCGGCGAAGTAAAATCTCAATTATACAGAGCTCATGATCGAAAATATCTTTCAGAAGAAAAATTTCAACATCTTTACAGCAGAGCTGATGAAATTACCAAAATGACAACATCATTTATATCTTACTTAAATCAGGCAACAATAAAAGGCCAAAAATTTAAAGACAGACTGTAATGGCAACTACAAACCACAAACTACAAACTATTATGGTCGGAATTATTATGGGCAGCGACAGCGATTTACCTGTTATGCAACATGCTGCTGATATCTTAAAAGAATTCGGTATCAGCTTTGAATTAACCGTTGTATCTGCACACCGTACTCCACAACGCATGCTGGATTATGCACAAACAGCCAAAGAAAGAGGATTGAAAGTGATCATTGCCGGTGCAGGTGGTGCCGCTCATTTACCAGGCATGGTGGCCAGTGTTACAACATTACCTGTAATTGGAGTACCTGTAAAAAGCAGTAACAGTATCGATGGCTGGGATAGTATTCTTTCCATTTTACAAATGCCCAACGGTGTGCCCGTAGCTACTGTTGCGTTGAATGCTGCAAAGAATGCCGGTATCCTTGCTGCAGAAATTATTGGAACGTTTGATGACAACATTTCGCAACAAGTAGCAGCGTATAAAAATAATATGAGAGATGAAGTGATTGCAAAAGTGGATAAACTGAAAAGTGATGGCTGGGAAAATAAGTTTGATTGATCCTTTTAAGTAAAAAATTATTTTATACTCATCACCACAAACTCCTGTTCCAATACCGGTGAATGTTTGTAAAGCTCAGCAATGATTTCTTTGCCCCATTTTGCATACAAACTGAGAACGCTTTCTTTCCGTTCCTGTAAACCATTGCCGGGAAATAAGTTTTGTTTGATGTATTGAATCTGCCGTTGCTGCTCAGCAAATTTTCTTTTTTCTGCACGAAGTAATTTCTTTTCTAATTCCTGCAAACGATACAATGCTTTTGTCTTTAAAGCTTCAACATGCTGTGATAATGTTGCATCAATTGCTTCGGCCTGTAGTTTCAATGTTTCATACAATTGTTCTGCCTGTGTAAAGCTACCATTCAATTGTACTTTATTAGTTGTTTCTCTTTTCACCAAACTGTTCAATAAATCAGTTTCCGGTAAAAAGAAATCAGCCATATTAAATCCAAGCTTGTTGATCTTTTCATTCCACTGTTCTTCAGCTATCAGAAATGAATTCCTTAAAACCAACACGGGGAAGGGTGTTTGATAATGTTCAAACACTGCTTTCAACTCCAGCCAGTAAGCCAGTTCACCACCACCACCAATAAAAGCAATATTCGGTAGAATGGTTTCCTGGTAAAGTCCACGAAGGATCACATTCGGGCTGAAACGTTCAGGATGTTCCTTCAACTCCAGCAACATTTCTTCTTTTGAAAATTTGATAGTGCTGTTTGCAACTGCATAACCATTACCATCAGCTTCAATCCGTTCACGCAGGTCTTCATCAAAATAAAACAGGTTGATCTCTCTCCCACCCGCCTGCACTTTATAATGCTGCCCCAGCTCTGCAATAGTTTGCTCTACTTGTTTGGAAGAGCTGCGGTTGTTCAACTCATCTTCAAACACAGGGATCATCTCCTGCTTTAATTCTTTTGCATCAGCAATTAATATAATCAACCCAAACTCTGCAAAAAGAAAATGCACAAACGCAAAAGTTGCATCCTGTATGCTTGTTTTTTCTTTATAACATTTCCGCAATGCATCTACAATATCTTTACCGTGTGGTTGCACCAGTAATTGTCCGCTGATATCATTGATGAGCTGTGTAATATTTTTATCAATCAGCATTCTTCCAAAAGCACCGTTCTGTTGAGTAGCCCATTGATACTTCACCCCATTTACAGTAGCATAGCTTAACTCTTCAAAATCTGCGTCTTCACTGCCCATATAATACACAGGAACAAAATTATGTGCAGGCAATTGTTGTGTGAGTTCATTGGCCAGTTTAATGGCATGCAGAATTTTGTAAATAAAATAAAGTGGACCGGTAAATAAGTTTGGTTGATGTGCAGTTGTAATAGTGAACGTATTCTCCTGTAACAGCAAATCAATATTCTTTGTCACTGCTTCTGAAACATCAACAGCATTATATTGCTTCCTGAGTTGGTCAACAAGAACTTTTCTATTAGTGGAAAAAGTTTTCCGTTCAGCAATCGCTTTCTGAATACCCTCCATATCGGGGCGATGTGAATAGAACGAACGCAGTTGCGGTGAATCACTGAGGTAATCCAAAACTATTTTAGAGAAAGATCCGGTTTGCTGATAAGTCAGTCGTTGTGCAGTACAGTCCATACGTTTGGTAAAAATAACGACATTCCCCTTGATGCAAATGCTACCTGACCAATTTTTGCATTTCCTTATTTTAATTCATAGGCCGCCACTGAATTCTTCCAGAATGTAGGAATGTACACGATCCTTTTTGCAGCATCATAGCCAATATCAGCCGAGTTGATCTTAAGCTGACGGCCATCGAGCAGTACCTGTTTGCTGCCATCAGCATTTACATAATATACAACGCCGCTCCAGGTTGATACAATAAAATCAGCGCCTGTAACATGTTCAATACCATCGGTACCACCTTCCATTCCTTCAGCAATTTTTGTGAGTGATCTGTCTTTTTCCATTCTGTACATGCTGCCTGCGTCGAGCACATATAAATTTCCTTTATGTTTCAACACGCCATTGGGTCCCTTCAACTTTGAGCTGTCTAACAAAACCGAAAGTTTTTTATCAACCAGTTCATACACTCTTCTTGCCCTTGAATCAGAAACATACACGACCCCGTTCTCATCAACTGAAACATCATTTAAACCAATAGCTCCTTCAACGACTATCCGTTCAAGAATTACGCCTTTTATAATATCAATCACCACCAACTCTCCAAGATCAGCAACGTATAAATTATTTTTATACAGGCCCATTCCTTTAGGTGCATTCAATCCGCTTACCCAATCAACCTCGATGATCTTTCCATCTAAACCAACTTTTCCCACAGAACCCTTACCATCTTTTCCCCATGGTTCTTTTCCATCGATGTTTGCTACATATAACACTTTATTTTTTCCATCATACAAAACCGATTCAGGAACTTTTAAGATTGAATCAGTTTCCCATAGTTTAACTAACTGATGTTGTGCATGTGTTGCAATAAAGATGAAAGAAAAAAGAACCAGCAGGAAATACTTTTTCATATTACTTATTTTAAATATTAAAATCTTTCTATTGCAAATGCGTTCATATCAATTTCTGTTGTTTGATTTGAAACGATCTGTTTTACCAGTTTACCTGTTGCCGCTGCTAAAGATAAACCAACCATTGCATGACCGCCTGCAATCGTAATGTTTTCAAATTTACTATGTCTGCCGATATAAGGCAAACCATCCGGGCTCAACGGTCTATATCCGTGCCAGATGCGGTTTACACCGGGAAAATCAACTTTCAACCCCGGGTAATATTTTTTAGCTGCATTAAAAATTGCTTCGGCTCTTTTTACAAGTGTTGGTGATTTTAATCCACTGATCTCCATGGTACCTCCCATCCGCAAATCTTTACCCATCGGCGTCATTGCCACACGGTCATCAACAAGTATGGCAGGATACGTTAAATTCTTCTCCATGTTTTCAAACGTCATGCTATACCCTTTACCCGCCTGCAATAATAAATTAATACCGAGTTGTTCAGTTGCAACAGTTAACCATGAACCTGTTGCTAATACCAACTCCGTACAATTAAACTTTCCTTTATCTGTAAGCACGGCTGTTACTTTCTTACTCTCTTGTTCAAAACCTGTTACAGTAGTATTTAATTGAAGTTTGACTCCCACTTTCTGCAAATGTTCTTTCAATGTTTTCATAAAATCACCGGGATGCATATGTGCATCGATGGGATAGAGAACTCCTCCACGCACACTCACTTCTACTTCAGGTTCCATGGCCTGTACTTCTGCTGCACTGAACATTTTTGTTTCGATGCCAAACTTTTTGGCATCTTCTGCCAAATGAATTTCATGCTTCTCTGTTTTTTCTGTTTTATACAACATGAAACAACCGATCTCCTCCATACGGAAACTGTTACCCAATTCATTCTTCATATCTGTTGTGAGTTCACGACTCAACTGCAGAATATTATTCAGGTGGGGTGCACTCTCTTTTACGTTTTGTTCTGTTGCATTTTTCCAGAAAGTATAACCCCATTTAATGAGATCAAGATCTAATCTTGGTTTGATATAAAAAGGTGAAGAAGAACTCAGCATCCATCGCAACCCTTGTGCAATAATACCCGGCGACGCTAACGGAACAAAATGGCTTGGGGAGATATAGCCTGCATTGCCAAATGAAGTTCCTGTAGTAATATCACCTCTTTCAATGATAGTTACTTCGTAACCTTCTTTCTGTAAATAATAAGCGCAGCATAATCCAATAACACCGCCGCCAACAATGGTAACCTGACTCATATATTATTGTTCATCTTTTATTATTCGTGCACCAAATACCCTTCCTGCTGTTTTTTCATGATTGGCTTCTATACGTAAGGTGATCTTTGTTTTATTACTGATCAGCTCAGCAGGAATTTTGTACAGTACATCATAAAACTTTCCTGTTTTGCCTCCTTTCCATTCTTCGGTTGCAATCTTTATTCCATCAACAAGAATGTCAAACTTACGGTCTTTATCATCACCAATATATGTGAGCAGTAATGAATTTTTCAACGTGGCATCCACTTTCATTTCGAAAGAAAAATAATTATCCCGTCTTGCTTCCCTTCCCATCCTATCCATAGCATCACTCACATAAGAACGTTCACTGGCTTTGAGGTTATGATCCCGTTCGGGCTGCATTTCACCAATGCGGAAATTATCGATGGTCTTTGCTTCAATTTCTTTTTGTCGATTTTTCTCTGCTTCATAATCAGCCTGCAGCTTTGTCCAGTCTTCAGGTGTAAAGTAATCCCAGTACACACTGTAATACTGATCATAGGTTTGATAAAACGGAATCAGTTTTACATCAAAGGGTTTACCAACTGCTTTCATTTGAAACTGCAAACCTGTTGTTGGTTGAATCCAATCAATTACATTTCTATTTGAAGTCAACAATACCGGAACACCCACAACAGGATCAGGTTTTTCTTTTCCTAATAACCCGGCCAACACTAAGGGACCGTATTTAAATGCAATACGATTGGGATTATCGGGCATCGCTTCGGTGTACAGATTCATTTCCAGATCAACAGTTACCACATCTCCTTTTTTCCATACACGGGTTGCAGTTAAATAACCTGCTTCATCTGTTTCTGTTTTTACAGATGTATTATTGACTTTAATAACAGTGTTTGCGTTACTCCATGCCGGTTTCCTGATCTTGATTGTAAAAGAAGCTGGAGTTGCATTATTGATGATGAGCCTTACTTGTTTGCTCTCAGGAATATAATTGGTTTGTGTGATGGTTGTTTTCTTTTCCTTCCAGTTTAATACAGATGGAATAAATAGATTTACAAACAACACATTCCTTCCATCATAACTATAAATCTGTTCGGCATACTTCGAATGATTTTCAATACCGCTGCCTACACAACAGGTGAATGTGTTGAATGTATCGCTGAACTGTTTCTTTGTTCCCATCCGCAACGGGACAAAATAAGTCATCATACCATTCTCCGGATTTTGCGACGCAAGAATATGATTGTACAAAGCCCGTTCATAGTAATCCATTAGTTTAGATGAAGGTTGCCATGCAAATAAATGCCTTGTGAGCTTGAGCATATTGTAGGTGTTGCATGTTTCGCAGGTATTATCACTCAGTCGTTCACTCAACTTCCCAGCTTCGCCGCAATATTCATAGTTACTGTTGCCGCCAATTACATAGCTGTGTTTATGCACCATGGTTTCCCAAAAGAACGAAGCAATGGTTTGATCGCTTTTGTTTCCTGTTAATTCATATTGCCTTGCGCTGCCGATGGCTTTGGGCACATTGGTATTGCTGTGTTTGCCGGGCAATGGATCAATCCGCTGCGCCAGTTTACCCATTACAAACTCATCGTAGAATTTATACGACAGATCAAGATATTTTTTATTACCGGTGAAGGAATAGATATTCGCCAGCACATCATTCATACCGCCATATTCACAATTCAACATTTTTAATCGTGTTGAATCCGGAAGATGATTTATTGTGTTATAAGTCCAATCGGCCATGCCAGTTACCAGCTTCAATGCTTTGGAACTGTTGCAATACAAATATGCATCGCACAAACCACTCATGACTTTATGCACGGTGTACCATGGACTCCATCCACCATTCAAATCAAAACCTGATGATTTAATTTCTCCTTTCGCCACTTTACCAAAAATGGAATCTTCTTTTGGTATAGCACCGATATAACCTGTCATTCGTGCAAGCTGGCAACGTTCCAATTCATTTATGATATAATCAACACGTTTTTTAAATTCAATATCCCCTGTTGAAATATACATCATGGATGCAGCTGATAAATAGTGTCCCAATGTATGACCCGATAAGCCTTCACTCTCCCATCCGCCATACACTGAATCTTTTACAGGCAATCCGGCATATTGATGAAAACGATACAATAAGCGATCAGGACTCAACAGCATGAGATACGCACTGTCCAGTTGCATTGCTTTTGAAAAAGGACTCTGCAATAACTTTACATCACTCAACGGAAAAGCAAATGCTTTTACCGGCACAACAGGCTGCACTTTTACTTTTGCATTCTTTTTTTCAGGAACATAAGACTGACTGTAAGAACATGCAACTGTAAAAAGAAAAACAACAATGAGAACTTGCTTCATGTTGCGTTAATTATTTTTTTCCTGTTAAGGTTTTAATTACTTCAATTTCCCGGAGATCATAAGCTGACCCGTCTTTACGAAACACATCATGAAACCAAAGTTTTGGTTCACCGCCATCAGGCATGGGTGTATCCCATTGATAGATGGTATTACTTTTGCCTGCAACCAATCCCCAATTGATGGCTCCCACATTGTACTTTTTAAAAATGGGTAGATGTGTTTGAAACTTACTGTTTCTGGTACGTGCCATGTATTCACTGCAAATAACTGGTCGACCCAATTTTAATTTATCCTGCAATTCTTTTTCAAGATTCGCTGCATCATTATAATTAT
The DNA here is from genome assembly GCA_031369435.1 of Chitinophagaceae bacterium. Taxonomy (GTDB): domain Bacteria; phylum Bacteroidota; class Bacteroidia; order Chitinophagales; family Chitinophagaceae; genus Lacibacter. Next base: position 571 of record JANMOR010000519.1, on the reverse strand, counting down.
GGATAGAGATCACATCAGAATGATTTAACTGGTATTCATTTAATTCTTTATTGTTATACCATGTTGCACAGGTAAGTGGTTGCGATGGACGAACAGCCCATGCCCATTCAAATACTTTTTTCAGTAATGGCAATGAAGTAAGATCATACCCGCTGTTACCAGGCTCGTTGTACAGGTCCCACATTAAAACACGATTATCGTTTTTAAATGTGCTGAGAATATCTTTTACATACAGTTCAAGATATTTCCACTGAGCAGAATCATTGTGTACATTCTTATTCGGGCTACGAACCCATCCGCTATTATGAATACCGGGTTTTGGTTCAGGTTGTTTACCAATAGCTGCATCAGGATTCCAGCAATCATCAAAAATGGTAAAGAGAATTTTAATATGATGTTTTGCTCCAATCTTTAAAAACTGATCCATTCTTTTTTTAAATCCTGCTGCATCTGCTTTCCAGGCAAGGTCGTGCAGGTAAACACGCATCACATTCATACCAATTGCTGCGGCCCAACCCAACTCTTTATCGATTGTTGCTGGATCAAATGTTTCGGCCTGCCACATTTCTAA
>JANMOR010000499.1:0-2091 GCA_031369435.1 Chitinophagaceae bacterium | reverse complement strand
AGTGATTTTTACAAATCAGCTAAAGTACAATGGTCGCCAGATTTTACAGACGCATCCCTAAACGCAGATATGGGCTATACCTATGGTCAATACGTTTGGACATCCACTGATTCCAGCGGCAAAGAATCAACATTCAACGGGGTGTTTCATACTGTATGGAAAAAACAACCTGATGGCAGTTGGAAATATGTGTGGGATTAATGCTATCTCCCATCAAAATAAGATCACTCGTGCAGTTGTTTGAACTGTTGCCGGAAAACGAACGCATCATTACTGATGTGTTGCGGCAGATCATTCTCGACAACCTGCCCTCCTATTGCAAAGAAAAAATATCCTACAATGTCCCCTACTTCTACGGACGAAAAGGGATCTGTATTATTTGGCCAGCCACTATTCCAAGAGGTGGCATCAAAAAAGGCGTACTGCTCGGGTACTGGTATGGTAACCGGTTGATTGATGCAGATGAATATCTCACCCACGGAACCAACAAGCAGATCTTTTATAAGATCTATCAATCACCCGATGACATTGATGACAGGGCCATTATTAAATTATTAAAAGAAGCCATCAGAATCGATCAGCAGTGGAAGTGATAACCTATTTTCTATTATATTCAGGGAACAAACCAGCTACATGAAAAATTATAGTTCAGCCTTTTTAATTGTATCCATTTTATCGGCCTGCAGCAACAATCCAAAAACAAATGAAACAACTGCTTCATCAACAGACTCATCAAAATTTGCTACAACAATCAACCGGCTTGATGGCACTTCGATTCATGCGGACAGTCTTACTAAAAAAATAGCTGAGCTGGCAAAGGCTGCGAAAGTAACCGGAGCTGTTGTTACAATTTTCAACAACAACGAAGTAGTTTATCAAAAAGCAGTTGGCTATAAAAACTTTCTCAAGAAAGATACCCTTGCAACAAATACCGGTTTTTACAGTGCTTCTCTAAGCAAGACGGTGTTTGCCTATATCGTTATGCAACTGGTGGAAACAGGTGTGCTGCATTTAGATACCCCTCTCCAACATTATCTCAAACAACCTTTACCTGAAATTAAGTTCAAAAAAGAATGGAGAGGGTTTGCTGATATAAAAGGCGATGAGCGGTATAAATTAATTACTGCACGTATGTGCCTTTCTCATACCACAGGCTTTCCGAATTGGCGCTTCCTCACGGAGAAAGGGTTTGATGAAGAGGGGAAATTATTTATTCAATTTACTCCCGGAACAAAATACAGCTACTCCGGTGAAGGATTACAGTTGCTGCAGTATGTAATTGAACAAATAACCGGCAGAGGATTGGAAGAAATTGCCAGGGAAAAATTATTTGATCCATTGGGCATGAATATGACAAGTTATGTATGGCAACAGCGGTTTGAAAACAAGTATTGTAACGGGCATACAACTGAGCAGGAGGTTTTAGGAAAAGATAAAGAAGATGATGCAGCCGGTGCAGGAAGTATGGAAACAACACCCGAAGATTATTCAAAATTCATCATAGCTTTTATGAAGCACCAACTCATTAAAGATGCAACCTATAATGAAATCACCAAACAACAGATCAGGATCAAAAGCAAACAGCAATTTGGACCCAATCGGAAAATTGATACAGATGAGTTTGACAAGATCAACTTGGGTTATGGGTTAGGTTGTGGATATTTAGAATCAGCTTACGGAAAAGGAATTTTTAAAGAAGGACATGGCGATGGTTTTCAGCATTACTTTATTTTCTTTCCTGTGAAAAAAATGGGTGTTCTCATTCTAACGAACAGCGATAATGGTGAAAGCATTTTTAAAGAGCTGCTTGAATTGACCATTGCTGATACAATTACTCCCTGGCAATGGGAAAATTATTTGCCTTATAATTATCAGGGTAATTAATCATTGCTTCTTACCTTCCCGTTTACAAAATCAATCAACATGAGAACTTCTTTTCTTTCCTCGCTTTCTTCTCTTTTTCTCTTTTTAACTCTTAGCTCATCTCTTAGTCTTTCAGCTCAAAAAAAACCGATCGTTACAAAAGACGATCAGTTTAAAACACAGGCAACAACAGATATCCAGGCTCATTACGATCAATACAAAAACATG
>JANMOR010000455.1:0-8522 GCA_031369435.1 Chitinophagaceae bacterium | reverse complement strand
TACGCCTTCTGCTGTTGTAATTTTCCAGGTACGGTTAATCAGGCCACTTCCAAAAGCTTCCATCTTCAGTGTGTTATCTGTTAAACCAAAAGCCTGTAAAACTGATTGCGACATGATCTGCTGTTGCTCCAAAATAGTATTACTCATGTTAAAGTCTCTGGCAATAATGTACAAGTTACGCAATGATCTTTTCTTCAACAGCATCACTTTTACATCAACGGCCGAAATTAATAGTCATCATTTAATGCAAATACAGGCTTGCGGTACATCCATTTACCGCTGGTAAAATCAGGAAACTCTACTGTTGCATTCCCTTTTTCAATTGATAGTTCGCTCAAAGGTGTAATGGCACTCCATGCAGCTGCATCATATACATCCATTGCTGTTGCTGTTTTACGTTTCACCGATTCAATAAACGAATGGATGACATAAAAATCCATACCACCATGACCAGAGCCCTGTGCTTCCTTGCTCCACCTGGCCCATAACGGATGATCATATTTGTCTAACCATGTTTTAGCTTCATCCCACTGGTGTGGTTTTGATTTTCCTTCAACATGAATGCCTTTGGCAACATCCATCCACAAACCATTGGTGCCCTGCACACGAAACCCTAAAGAGTAGGGTCTTGGTAAATTAGTATCGTGTTGCAACAAAATCGTTTCACCATTTGCACAACCAATCGATGTAGTTACAACATCTCCCAATTTGAAATTGATCTTTGCATTGGGATGATCAGCACCGCATTCTTTTACTATATGCTCATGCAAGCCCCTTGCTTTTGAAGAGAACGATGAAAGATTAATAAATCGGTTACCTCTGTTGATATTAATGTAATGTGCAATGGGTCCTATACCATGTGTTGGATACAGATCGCCATTACGGTGAACTGAGTGATGTGTTCTCCATCTTGCTTCGCTCCATCCTTTATCACCAAACTCACAACCTTCACCATAAGCTGCAATACCATTATTAAATTTCACTTCACGCAGATCATGCTGGTAGCCTCCTTGTAAATGCACCAGTTCACCAAACATTCCCTGGCGCACCATATTCAATACTGCCATTACATCCCTGCGGTAACAAACATTTTCCAACATCATGACATGAGCTTTGTATTTCTCTGCTGCTTTCACCACATCCCAATGATCTTCTAATGTAATGCCTAACATTACTTCAGTGCCAACATATTTAATGCCTGCTTCCAATGATCCAATGATCATTTCTTTATGCCACTCCCATGGAGTGGCAATAATGATGGCATCCAATCCTTTTAATTCCAGCATTTTTTTCCATGCATACAGATCACCCGTAAAAATCTGTGGCATTTTTTTACCACTCTTGTTGACGATCTCTTTTGAACGGGTTAACATGCGATCATCAATATCACAAATAGCCACCAGTTCCACATCATCACGTCTTAATACAAGGTCGAGATGATTTTGTCCACGAAGGCCAACACCAATCATTGCTACTTTTACTTTAGGGTCTGCATTGTTTGCAAACAAATCAGTTGACGGCATTATTGCAAGAGAAGCTGCTGCCAAACCTGTATTCTTTAAAAACTCTTTTCGTTGCATATATTTTATTTTGATTGATATTCTAATTAACGTCCTTTATAATTTCAATTCTATCACAGTATCTACTGTATTCATTTCTATTTCATCAAGATAAACAAATACGCCTTCGGGCAACTGTTTATACTTCAGCTTCTTTTTCCCTGCATACAAAATTGCACTGCTGATCTTTTGTTTCATGCCGGGTATAAAAATATATTCTTTCCCAACAGGTTTCAGCAGATGTACATACAATGATTGACCTTTACCTGTTACCACACCCCAATCCTGTGGCTCAATGATATTGCCCCTTGTACCATAAATTGTTTCACCATATTGTTTCATCCAGTCGCCTACTGCTTTCAATGTATCTCTGAACTCCGGCTGAATTACACCATTCGCCATAGGACCTATATTCAATAAAAAATTTGCATTGCGTCCGGCAGCATTCACCATGTAATGAATTAATTGCTTTACCGATTTATAACTTCTGTCGGTAATATTATACCCCCATGAATTGTTCATGGTTTCGCATGTTTCCAATGGCAGATTTTCTGATGGTTGCTGATAGCTGAGTCCTGAATGATTTTGCCCGGGCAGATCTTTTTCAAACATCTGGAAATCCTCGCCATTGAATGGACTTTGATGATGGTTATTGCCGATCAAACATTGTGGTTGCAGTTGATGAATCAAATTATATATTTCATCGTAATGCCAGTTTACTTTTGATGTTAAGTCGGCAGCACCTTCGGGTGCTGTTTGATCCCAATGACCATCAAACCATATCCCTGCTATTTCACCATAATTAGTTAACAGTTCTGTTAACTGTGCTTTCATAAAGCGGATATAGTTCTCCCAGTTACTTTTTTCGGTTCTGCCTGTTCCCTTACCTGTTCTTCCTGTTTCGTATTGATAGTCGGAACGATACCAATCCAGCAATGAATAGTAACAAAATAATTTAATGCCTTCCTTATGACATTCATCGGCCAGTTGTTTCAACACATCTTTTCCATAAGCTGTATTAGTGATCTTCCAGTCCGATTGTTTGGTATCCCAGTTGCTGAAACCATCATGATGCCGTGTAATGAAAGTGATGTATTTCATTCCTGCATTCTTGGCCATCATCACCCATTGTTTTGCATCAAAGTCTTTTGGGTTGAAGACATTCATCAAACGGTTATAATCATTCACTTGAATATTACGATTGTTCATCACCCACTCACCATGCCCCAACACACTGGAAGCACCCCAATGAATGAACAAACCAAATTTCATATCCTGGAATTGATTGCGCTGTGCTAAATTTTCTTTTGATGGAGTATATGTTTGTGCATCAGCTGTTGTAATGCAACTGATGATATAAATGATGCAGGCAAGAAACTGTTTCATAATGAAGCGTTGGTTTTTTTAATGATCGAGACAGGACAAATTTTAAACAAAGTAATTTAAATTAGAACATGAACCACATCGATGTTCTTCCTCCTTAGAAGTTTTACCTTTGCTATACATTCACTCATAACTCATACATCTATGCTCGATATTGTTATTGAAGCCCGTGATGCCGCCATCAGTCAATCAATGAAAGTTAAACGTATTCTTCCTTTCCGTTTGCGGCGAATGGTTGGTCCTTTTATTTTTATGGATCATGCAGGACCAGTTGTAGAAGTACCCTCCACAGTATCTTCATTAGATGTGTTGCCGCATCCGCATATCGGACTTTCAACTGTGAGTTATCTTTTTGGCGGACAGGTTACACACCGTGATAGTTTAGGTGTTGAACAAATTATCCGTCCCGGTGAAGTAAACTGGATGACAGCGGGAAGTGGCATTGCTCATTCTGAAAGGTTTGAAGATCCGGCTGCTCTTGCAGGAGGACAATTGGAAATGATACAAACATGGGTTGCTCTTCCTGAAAAAGATGAAGAAGCAATTCCTTCATTTAATAACTACACACCTGATGAACTTCCTGTATTTACTGACAAGGGTGTGTGGATGAGATTGATTGCAGGTAATGCTTATGGATTGGGTAACGAAGTAAAAACAAATTCTCCTTTGTTTTATCTGCATGTAGTACTTCAGCAGGGTGCACATTTTGGTCTGCCGAAAGAACATTCTGAACGGGGCTTTTACATTGCAAAAGGAAGTGTTGAAGTATCGGGAACTACTTATCATGAAGGACAAATGCTGGTATTCAATAAAGCTGTCGACCCGGTTATCCTGGCAAAAGAATACACTACACTCATGCTTTTAGGTGGTGAGCCTTTGGGTGAACGCTTTATTTGGTGGAATTTTGTTTCTTCCCGTAAAGAACGAATTGAACAGGCGAAAGAAGACTGGAAGCAAGGCCGCATCATACTGCCACCAACTGACAACAAAGAATTTATTCCGCTACCGGATGATAAGTCTAAACCTGCAGGTAGTGGTTCGCCAAAACCAGAGCCGCTTTCATAAAGAAATTGGGGTTGTAAAATAGTTGCTCTTGCTAATAGGAGAACAACCCTGAATAAAACTCAGATAGAGTTTAGTTGTTGATTGTAGCCCCGACAGGAATCGAACCTGTATCTAAAGTTTAGGAAACTTCTATTCTATCCATTGAACTACGGGGCCATTGGGCGGCAAAAATAGTTGTTTCAGTTCTTTCAAATGCCAAATCTTCAAATTTCAAATAACGGTTCCCTACCTTTGCTCCCCAATTTATAAACAGATGAAATTTTTAAACATATACATCCGCTACAGGCTTCCATTAGCGATTGTTTTTCTCGTTGCTGCCATTGTTGTGCATTATTTCACAGGATTCTGGCCATCTTTTATTCTTTACCTGGTTGCGGCCATCAGCATTTTCGGGCATTTCTTTTTCGGGCCGTTACGTCTTATACAGCAATATATGGAAGCAGGCGATATGGAAGGTGCTGAAAGAATTCTTAATTCAGTCAAGTTTCCGGCGCTTTTGTTTAAACCCATCCGTTCGGTGTTTTATACATTGAAAGGAAATATTGCCATGATGAAACAGGATTATGACGGAGCAGAAACGATGATGAAGAAAGGTATTGAGCTGGGCTCCGGTTCATCATTAATGCAGGGTGCAGAAGGTGCCAGTTTATTACAGATGGGTATGCTGAGTATGCAGAAAAATAATTTCAAACAGGCTGAGAGTTATATCCGCCAGGCTATCCGTAAAGGATTACCCGATAAAGAAAATATGGCGGCGGCTAATTTGCAGATGTGCAGTATCATGATGAATAAGCGGGAATTCAGGGCTGCCAAAGATTTCTTCCGCAAAGCAAAAGCACTAAAGCCAAGCACCACTCAAATCGTTGACCAGATCAAACAAATGGAAAAATACATCTCCCGGCTTCCGGGATAAACAAAAAAAGAAGGCAGAAAAATCTTTTTGAGATTATCTCTGCCTTCGGGTAGTTACTTCTTCAGGTAAGCTGATAAATCAGCGGGTGATAGGATCAACAACGGCTAAAACCTTCAACAATGTAAATTTAGATTGATCCTGTCTACCAAAAAATACCACTTTACGGGTATTTATGCTCCCCAAATAAAAAAACCGCCCTTTATGCAAAGACGGTTCAATGAAGTACGGTATTCCTGGATTTTAAAAACGGGTTTGTAAGTTAGTAAGTGAAAATTAGGAGAAAACATTGTTCGTTGTGCTGAAACAGCAATAGATCTTTCCCTATTTTTTCCACAGTTTGCTCCTGCTTAACTTTTCAATAGCTTCATTTACCAAAATTCACTTGCTCCATTTGATAGAATTAACTTTGAAACATGTCGCTCAACAAAGAAAAACTGCAACAACGATTTATTGAAGAATACAACCGGCTGAATGAAAAACAAAAACTGGCTGTTGATACCATTGAAGGACCTGTAATGGTGATTGCCGGGCCGGGCACCGGCAAAACACAGATCCTTGCAAGCCGCATAGGAAAAATATTATTAGAACCGGATACACTGCCGCAAAACATTCTCTGCCTTACTTATACCGATGCAGGTGTAGTGGCTATGCGAAAAAGATTGCTGGGTTTGATTGGCCCGGATGCATACAAAGTAAACATCTATACCTATCATGCTTTTTGTAATGATGTGATACAGGAAAATCTTTCGCAGTTTGAAAAAACAGCATTGGATCCTGTTTCAGATCTGGAAAAAGTTGAATTGTTTAAAGAGCTTATAGATTCGTTTCCAAAAAATAATCCGTTGAAGCGTTACCGTGGCGATGTATATTTTGAGATCAATAACCTCGATCGTTTGTTCAGCACCATGAAAAAAGAAGGCTGGACTCCTGCTTTCATTCTTGATAAAATTGATGAATACCTCATCGATCTGCCAACAAGAGATGAGTTTGTTTACAAACGCAAATACAAACAATTCAATGCAGGCGATCTGAAGAAAGAAAAACTGGAAGAAGAAACTGAACGCATGGAAAAACTCCGTTCAGCAGTGAATGAGTTTGATCGTTTCCAGGCAATCATGCGTAAACGCAACCGCTATGATTTTGATGATATGATCACATGGGTTATCAAAGCATTTGAAGAAAATAAAAACTTACTGGCCAATTACCAGGAGCAATATCAATATATACTGGTAGATGAGTTCCAGGATTCAAGCGGAACACAAAACCGTATTGTTGAATTACTCATCAGCTACTGGGATAACCCTAATGTGTTTGTGGTGGGTGATGATGATCAAAGTATTTTCCGTTTCCAGGGAGCAAACGTTGAAAACATGCTGCAGTTTGCATCCGGTTATAAAGATGATCTGTTTACCGTTGTACTCACGAATAACTACAGGTCAACACAATCCATTTTGGATGTTTCCAAATCAGTGATCAACCGTAATGAAGAACGGTTGATCAAAAAAATTCCCGGTTTAACAAAAGATCTTATTGCATCTAATCAAAAAATGCAGCAACGCCTGCATGGTCCTGTTATCAAAGAGTATGAAACGCAACGGCAGGAAATGATTGATATTACCCTGCAGGTACAGCAATTGATCAAAGAAGGAATTCCTCCCGGCAAAATCGCTGTTATTTATAAAGAGAATAAGTATGGTGAAGAGTTAACACATTACTTCAATCATCTCGGCATCCCTTTTTATAGTAAACGCAATCTCAACACATTTGAAATTCCGCTGGCGCAAAAAATTATTTTAATACTGAAATACCTGGCCGCAGAACATGATGTTCCTTATGGTGGCGATGAAATGCTGTTTGAAATTCTGCATTTCAACTGGTTTCATATTCCACCTGTTGAAATTGCCAAACTGAGTGTGGAAGTGGCTTCTACTATGTTCAGCGAAAACAAAACATCTATGCGCAGGCTCTTACATGAAAAAGCACATGAACCTGCTAAAGATCTTTTTTCGCAAGGCATTCATCATGGAATGAAAACGGCAACAATCGTTTTTGAAAAACTGATTGCTGATGTTCCTAATATCACCTTACAGAATTTGTTTGAAAACATTATCCGTGAAGCAGGTATTTTAAAATACATTATGCAAAGCCCGGATAAGCATTGGCTGCTGAAAGTATTGACGGGCTTGTTTGATTTTGTAAAAGAAGAAACAAGACGCAATCCTCTTATCTCATTAAAAGAACTGGTTGGTATTATTGAATTGATGGAGAAAGAAGAAATTGTATTGCCATTGATACAGGTAAACGGAAGTGATAAGGGTGTGAACCTGTTAACTGTTCACGGATCAAAAGGTTTGGAGTTTGCTCATGTTTTTTTCCCGGGCTGCAATGCTGCTTTCTGGGAAAAGAAAAAAAAGCCGGCAACTGGTTATAGGCTCCCCGATAATTTATTTGCTACTTCAACCGATACAAAAGATATCAATGCAGAAGAACTGAGACGATTGTTTTATGTAGCACTCACAAGAGCAGAAACACATCTCAGCATTTCTTACAGCAGGTTTAAAAATGATGGTAAAGAACTGGAGCCATCCATGTTTATTGCAGAGATACAGGATGAACAGGACATTAAAACCCAGCCGGTACTTGTTACACAGGAAGTCCTCAGTGAGTTTACAGCTTTATTGTTTGGTGAAGCACAGGCGCCGGAGATAGAAAAAATTGAAGAGGCTTTCATTCAACCCATTCTTGAAAAATTTGTGATGAATGTTACGGCATTGAACAATTATCTCAAATGCCCATTGGAATTTTATTTTAAAACCCTCATTCGCATTCCATCACCCAAAAATGAAGCAACTGAATTTGGTTCATCTGTTCACTATGCATTGGAACAATTGTTCCGAAAGATGCAGGAAGGCAAAGCAGATACATTTCATTCCAAAGAACAATTTATTGCCGACTTTGAATGGTACATGCACCGCCACCGTGAAAGTTTTACCAAAGAACAGTTTGACAGAAGATTGGAATACGGCCAGGAAGTGTTGAGTAATTACTACGATAAATACATCAACAGCTTTAATAAGATTGTTGCAATTGAACGCAACATCCGGAATGTAATGATCAAAGGCGTTCCTATTAAAGGAAAATTAGATAAACTGGAATTTGATGGTAAAGCAGTAAATGTGGTAGATTATAAAACAGGCGATATTGATAAAGCCAAAGACAAATTAAAAGGCCCTAATGATAAACAACCTGATGGTGGTGATTACTGGAGGCAGGCTGTTTTTTATAAAATTCTTGTTGACAATTACGAACAGAAAGACTGGAAAGTAATGAGCACAGAGTTTGATTTTATTGAACCCGATAAAAAGAAAGCATATCATAAAGAGAAGATCGTTATTACTCCTGCTGATATTGAAACTGTGAGTCAGCAGATCAGTTTGGTATGGAATAAAATTCAGAACAAAGAATTTTATATTGGCTGTGGCAAGGAAGATTGCCACTGGTGCAATTTTGTAAAGAGTAATGAAATGGCAGTAGCAATGCATGAATTAAATGAGGAAGAAGAAGTCTGAGTCAGGATATATAAAATAATTAAAGTCGGTTTG
>JANMOR010000425.1:0-2284 GCA_031369435.1 Chitinophagaceae bacterium | reverse complement strand
ATTATGCAGGAATTTGGGACGACGTGTATGAAACAGATTTGCCAGTGAGAGTTTTGCACGTACCAAGTGCAGAAGCACTATTGCAGGCACAAAGCATCTTAAATAAATAATCTAATGCACGGAAGTAAATTTTTTATCCTGGTTGGGAGGAGATGTAAGAGGCACTTCACCTTACTGCACCAACCAGGGTTGGGAGGTAAAGTATAATTTAATGAAAGCTTACATTAAAGGAATCGACGCCCTAAAAGCCGTTGACCCCTTAGTACGTATCTTAACTACTGAACCTTTAATAAATATTGTACCGTGTAATGGCGCAACTATTGAAGAAATTGAAAATGCTGTAGCACTGCATGAAGCCCAATTCCAAGTCACAGAAATACTCTGTGGCAGGATGTGCCCTGAATTAGGGGGAAGCGAAGATTACCTTGATATAATGGGATATAATTTTTATTTCAACAATCAATGGACAGCAGCACCACATGAATATTTAGATTGGAAAATAGGCGAGCTAAATCCGAAATTTATTCCTTTATATAAATTGCTTGTTACAGCTTTCAAAAGATACAATCGACCTTTTGTACTTACAGAAACAAGTCATCCGAAAGAAGACAGGCCATTGTGGATTAAAATGCTTGAAGTCGAATCTCAAAAACTTTTACTGGCAGGGCTTCCTTTTTGGGGCATTTGCTGGTATCCGATTGTGAACAGACCCGATTGGGATTATTTACATGATTGGCATTATGCAGGAATTTGGGACGACGTGTATGAAACAGATTTGCCAGTAAGAGTTTTGCATACACCAACTGCAGAAGCACTGTTACAGGCGCAAAGCATCTTAAATAAATAATCTTATGCACGGAAGTAAATTTATGTTTGCCACTGGAATTGAAAATAGTTATCCTACTATTATGTTGCCGGATGGTACTACCAAGCGGGTAGATGAAATGGAGAAGACAGGGCATTACCTCCAATGGGAAAAAGATTTCGATTTAGTGAAAGAAATGGGGATAGAATTTTTGCGATATGGGCCGCCCTACTACAAAACCCATACAGCACCCGGTACGTTTGACTGGTCTTTTACGGATGCTACTTTTAATCGGTTGAAGGAATTGGGCATTACACCATTAGTCGACCTATGCCATTTCGGTGTGCCAGATTGGTTAGGGAATTTTCAAAATCCTGACTTCCCTCATTATTTTGCTGAGTATGCATCTGCCTTTGCTACCAAATTTCCTCAATTACAGTTTTATACACCCATTAATGAAATATTTATAGCTGCCATGTTTTCTGCACAATATGGCTGGTGGAATGAAAAGCTAAGCTCTGATACGGCTTTTGTAACCGCTTTGAAAATTTTATCAAAAGCAAATGTTATGGCTATGCACGCCATTTTAAAAATACAACCAAATGCAATATTTATTCAAAGTGAATCCACCGAATATTTCCATGCCACCGAACCAAGTGCATTACCGTTCTCTCGGTTTTTAAATCAAAAAAGATTTCTGTCACTTGACCTTACTTATGGATATCCTCTCAATGTTAATATGTATGAATACTTACTGCAAAATGGCATGACTAAAAACGAATATAATTGGTTTATTCAAAATCAAGCAAAAGCAAAATGTATAATGGGAAATGATTATTATGTAACCAATGAACATCTTGTACATCCTGATGGATCTACACAAGCGTCCGGAGAGATATTCGGGTATTATGTTTTAACCAATCAATATTACAACAGGTACAAGTTACCTATCATGCATACTGAAACCAATATAAGAATGCCGGCGTGTAAAGAATGGTTGCTAAAACAGTGGGCTAATCTGCACCGGCTTAAGCGAGATGGTGTACCGATTATTGGCTTTACTTGGTATAGTTTATTGCATCAGGTCGATTGGGATTCTGCATTGAGAAATGATGCGGGAAACATCAATGAACTGGGCTTATATGACCTAAATCGAAACATCATGCCAGTAGGAACAGCTTACAAACATTTAATAGAAGAATGGAAAGACATTCTCATAGAAGAAAGTTATGGACTTTTATTCCAAAACCATTGATTATCTGCTAAAAATGGTTTCTTCCTTGATAATGTCAGCAGTATAATATGAAAATAAACTATGAGCGTCAATGCGGTCTGCATTCACTTGCGCGTTATTAATTACTGAGGGAGCCTCTTCCTTACCTGAACCGATAAAGTTTAGAGAATTGTATGAGCTTTTTGATGAAAATTTTTCTTACGGGAAATTGCGTTTTGCTTTGGCGTATCAAAACAAAACTAAAT
>JANMOR010000413.1:0-2870 GCA_031369435.1 Chitinophagaceae bacterium | reverse complement strand
GTTGGTGTAATAAAAAAAGAAGGACAATTAGCGGGTTTTGTAGGATCAAAATTAAAAGACCGGTTGAAAGATGGTTTGTTGTTTGGAGCACAAAATATAGGCCGTGGTTCCATTGTATATATTACCGATGATATCCTGTTCCGCAGTTTCTGGGAAAACGGAAAGCTGATGTTGTGTAATGCAGTATTCTTTTAATTTAATCTTTGCCAAAGTTTAATAATGAAAATTAAACAGAGAGGTGACACCTTTTTTTTAAGGTGTCACCTCTTACATCTATTCAAACAGTCTTTAACAACTTTGGCAAAGATATTTACTCTATAATTTTTTCGAGATAATACAGGTTGCCGCTTTTATCCATACCCTGTATCACCACTTTAAACTTCTTTGTATAATCATTATTGTAAAACTGAATCACGGCTTTACCGTTGCTGTCAAATTTTACATGTGGTTGCCAGAGCAGGGTAGTGCGGCGGTCTTCTGTTTTTTGTGTTTCGGGTTTTGAATAATCAGGATGATAAAATCGTAATGGAATAGAATAACCTATCAAATTGGTTGCATCAAAACCAAACTTCCCAAAGTAACCTTTGGAATTTGTATAAATCAACACACTCGGGCCAGCTCCCATTTGCCCTAAATGTAGGTTTGCATTTCTGTTTACTTTAATTAGTACAACATCATTTGGATTAATGAAGTTCAGTTCTTCAACTGAGATCAATTGTTCATTGAGGTAGTAAGTAATCATATCAGCACTGGTAATGCCTGTAGCAGGAGTTCCATCGCCACCGGTTATTTTATCATAACCAAGGTTGAATTTAAAGCCAAAGAATTCCTGCTCAAATAAATGAGCGAAACTGGTATAAGTAAAAGTATGATCAGGTTCTTTTGTATATTCCGAATAACGAAAAGTTTCAGTGGTTATCGCTGTGTTCAATGAATCTAATCTTAGTTCCTGTTTATTTTTGCCGGTAACAATAATTTCTTTCAGTTCCTTTCCTATACCCGGAACACTGTATTTCTGAAAAAAATAGTTGTTGATTTTCGAAGATGGAGCTGTTACTATAAATAATGGATTAAAAGATGATGTAGTGATTTTATTTGATAATGTATCGAGATAACCGGGTTGTAATTCAAAACTTAGTTTTCGTTTTTTCTTTTCTTTGGTAGTTGCCTGTACATAAACTGAGGCACTTTTCCTGAAATGCAGATCATTTACTGCAAAAGCTCCTCTCTGATTAATTTTTGCAGTAGAAAAAATTGTGCTTGAATCAGCACTCCTTGTAATCACATCTACTTTGCTCGAATCGAACTGCATGGTTTCTTTATCTTTTTTGATGAGGCCTCTTACTGAAATGCCGGTTTCAAAAAAATAATTAAGCACTGGTTGTTTACCACTCATGATCTGTAGCCAGGAAAAGCGAGCGGGCTTGATGGTTAACATCAATGCATCAAGCCAGGCTGACTGATTTAGAAAGGGCGCTTCATGAAAACTATTTAAAAAAGTTGCTGCACCCTTGTTATTTGAATGGATATATTGATAGGCTTTAATTGCAGGTTTGCTTATAAATTTATAAGATGGCAGGTCAGCCGGAATAACAGCAACAGAAATATCAGGCGTATCTGATCCTGCAAATGAAATAGTATAAATATTCTTCCCTTTTGCTTCACTTGAAATTGTATCGGTTGATAAATCAATACTTGTGATTGGAGGTTGTTCAACCCAAATCCATCGTTCGGCTAAAGGCTGCAGCTTTTCATTAAAAGCTGTTACCTGCATGAGTCCATTTACTAATCCTTTTTTGTTGAGTACAGTTGCATTCTGTCCTTCTTCGAAATTGAACTTCTGCACAAATACCGTTTTTCCATTTTGCTGTGCCAGTATATAAACCGATTTGTTTTGAGTAATAAATGATTCACTTGCATTAGCTTGTATAAAAACTTTTGTTGCTGATAAATTTGATACATGTAAATTCATACCGCTTTTAACTGCTGCAGGTAAAGAAAAATATTTCTGATTTTTCAGATTAATGCTTACCTCTAATTGATATTTTGCCCCTTCCACAGGAGTAAATTCAAGGAAGCCAACTCCATTTTCAAAAACCAATGGCGATGCAACAATTTGTTTGTTCTGATCTAATAACTGCACTTGTGTATTGGTAACAGGAATATTGCTGGCATCAGAAATCCGGAACCCCAAACGACTAACTACTGAATTAACTAAACTGCCGCCTTCAGGAAAGAAATCAACTTTAAGTTCTGTATCCGGATGATAATATGTCTTCGATTGATCCTTTTTACCTAAAACAAAAATATATTGTTCGCCGATTGATGCAGGTTCGTTCAGCATCCACAAAGAGTAGGAGCGGATACGGTAAATACCTGTTTGCAGTGTATCAGGAATATAGATACTACCTTCTGCAGTGCTCTTCTCAACCTTCCACATCGATTTATTTATGAGCCGGCCCTGCAGGTCACCAAAATCAGTATAAACAACTTTGCTTAAAGTTGATGGCTGGTTATTTAGTGTGATATACGTTTTAAACCATATTGTTTCACCGGGCTGATAAAAATGTTTATCAGCATGTAAAAAACATTTTTCAGTTGGATTCAATTCATAAATGGTTCTCACATTTGTAATCAATTTGGCCAGCAGGCTATCTGTTTGCTGCGCAGTTGCCGTAAATAATAAAAACAATGCAAAGATTAATTGTAAAATATTTTTCTTCACTTTATTTATTCATTTCAAATTAAAAAAGCCTCCTGATAATTATTAGCAGGAGGCTTTAACAATGGATGAAAATATTATTGGTTTCTGTAAGATGAAAGTCCGGGTGCGCCCACCCGCCCTCCACTGCCCACCGAAAGCCCCACCA
>JANMOR010000402.1:0-5984 GCA_031369435.1 Chitinophagaceae bacterium | reverse complement strand
CGTCTGTAATATCTTTTGGATGCGAAGTGGAGAAACGAATACGCAATTGAGGTGAAACCAATGCAACTTTTTCAAGCAGTAATCCAAATGAAATGGTTTCATTATTTTGTTCATCAACAAAATAATAGCTGTCAACATTCTGTCCAAGCAATGTTACTTCACGAAATCCTCTGTTAAATAAATCTTGTGCTTCAGCAACAATTGAGTTGGCATCACGGCTTCTTTCACGGCCACGTGTAAACGGAACTACACAGAAACTGCACATATTATTACATCCACGCATGATGGAAATGAATGCATTCACGCCATTACTTTCCAATCGAACGGGTGAAATATCAGCATAGGTTTCATCACGGCTCAACAATACATTCACTGCTTTTTGTCCGCCTTCTGCTTCTTCAATTAATCCGGGTAATGTGCGGTAGGCATCAGGACCAATCACCATATCCACCAGCTTTTCTTCTTCCAGTAAATTCGATTTCAAACGCTCGGCCATACATCCCAGCACACCGATTAATAATCCGGGTTTTTTATTTTTTACTTTCCTAAACTCAGTTAACCGTTTGCGGATAGTTTGCTCTGCTTTATCACGAATGGAACAAGTGTTGAGCAAAATCAAATCGGCATCATCCGTATTTCTTGTAGCTCCAAAGCCGGCAGAGTTGAGGATACTGGCTACGATTTCACTATCGCTGAAATTCATTGCACAGCCATAGCTTTCTATATAAAACTTCTTTTGATAATTGTTAGGGTCGCTTGCAAACGAGGCATAGGCTTCTCCCTGTTTGGTTTCATCATGAACTTTCGTATCTGTCATCAAATCCATCATATCAATCACAAATTGAGCTGGCAAAGGTAGTAAAATGAAACCTAATTGGTGACATATTGGCAGCATATTCTACCGCTAATGGAATTAAGACTGGTTCATATACGGTTGAAAATTAACTTTGACCAACAAAAAAACTCAACCCATTGACATTTAAGGCCCTTTTATTTTTTTCAGCAATTTTTTCATGTTTTTCTTTTGATATAAAAGCTCAGCAAACACAGCGTCAAGAAACCGGTTTGGTGATTGGTTCAGTGCTGGATATTACCAATCATACAGCCATAGCAGGAGCAACTGTTTCAATTATTCCTTATAAAGATTCTACCAAACTTTCTGTTTTTCTAACCGATAAAAATGGGGCTTTTACTTTCAGCAATCTTGAGTTTGGTTATTACCGTTTAACGATCTCAGCTATAGGTTATCGCACCAAACTAATTGACAGTATGCATTTAAGAACTGAACGTTCTGATTTTAATTTAAATGATATTGGCCTCAGCAACCAAGCAGTTGAGTTGGCCGAAATTGTAATCTATGTGGAAAAGCCATTAATAGAATCAAAAGATGGCAACATCACGTTTAATGTGGGCGAAAGTGCTTTAAGCAATGGAAGTACTGCAACTGAATTATTAAAACAAACACCACTGGTTACAACTGATCCCAACGGAAAGATCCTGGTACGGGGAAAAGAACCGAAGATTTTGATTGATGATAAACCTGTTGAATTGAATATGCAGCAGTTGCAGGATCTGCTGGAGAGTATGCCCGGCAGCACCATTGAAAAAATTGAAGTGTTAACGAATCCTCCACCACAATACGCCAATGAGCAGGGTGGGGTTATTAATATTGTAACCAAGAAGGGGAGAGTTGGTTTTGGCGGAAGGGTGAATATATATGGCGGCACAAGAGGTGAAACAGGAACTAGTGCCAACTTTAATTACAGGAAGCAGGGTTTTGCAATAAATCTGAATGCGGGCATGGCTGCTAACCAATTTGAAACAAATGGTTACAGTAACCGTACAAATATTTATAACGATTCGTCGAACCAGTTAAAGATCATCAACAGCTCCTTTAATAAAAATATCCGGCCTAATTTCCGTTTCAATCTTGATTATGATCTTAACAAGCAAAACAATATCAATTTTGTAGCACAGTATAACCAGAACGATTTTAACAACCGTGGACAAAATCGCTATACCAACATCAACCGTTTTGATGCTATTTCAAAACTCAGTGAACGAACTGTTGCTACGGAAGGATTTAACAGAACTCCCTCCATCAACTTTTCATTTACACATAAAGGAAAAACAGCTGGAGAAGTATTCCGAATAACCACTTCTTATAACCAGGGATGGAATAAAAATGTACGTAACTATTTCCAGGAATTCTTACATCCCGATGAAACCCCGACAGGTGTTGACAGTACACAAAAGCAATCTACTGTTACAAGAAACAATGGATACAGTATAGTTTTCAGTTATGATAAATTGCTGAAGAACCGAAAGACCAGTTTTTCTACCGGCACTTCTTTTATAAAAAACAATAGCCATATTGATCTCAGTACTGAGTTTTTAAAAAAACCTGAAAGTACTTTTCAAAAAGTAAGTCTGTTAAGTAATAATTTCAAATTTCACCAGGAAGTAATTAATGTACGGTTATCGGTGAAACATATTTTTCAACCGGGCTTTTCCATTAGTGCCGGGGCTGCAATTGAACAAACCAATATCCTCTTTGAGTTGTTGCAGGAACAAAGAAATGTGTTCAACCGATTTTATAATTTTTTACCCTTTGCAAATTTAAACCGCAGCTGGAAGAACAGGATGAATCTAACCTTTGCTTACAGGAGAACCATTCGCCGACCCGGTATTAACGAACTTAATCCTGCCATTGATTATGGCGATCCATATAATCTTCGATATGGAAATCCGGAGTTGGATCCAACCCAGTCGCATAATTTTGATGTGGTGATTGGCAAAACAAAAGATAAATTTTTTGCCAATATCGGTGTAGGTTATAACCTTGTTGAAGATGTGTTCAGCCAAATCAGAACCTTGCAAACAGATGGTAAAACAATTGTTACCTGGGACAATGTAAGTAACCGGCAGGAATATGAAATAAGCGGTTGGGGTGGAGTAACACTGAGTAAAAAATTAAGAAGCAATATCAGCGCTATTTATAACTATAATCAGTATGGAACATTTGATAAACAGGTAAGGAAGTATCGTGACGGTGGATCTTTTACATCCAACTTCAGCAGTAATTACATCGCAACAGAAATGTGGACCTTTACCGGCACATTAACTTTCAATCGTTTTGCCAACCCACAAGGAACAGTAAAAAGCAATATGAACATGAATTTGGGTGTACAACGAAAACTATTTAAGAAGAAGATCATCATTACGCTCAATGCGGTGGATCCATTTACACAACAACAGAATAAAACGTTTACTTACGGACCCAATTTCAATTTAGAAAGCTACAGCCGTACTCAAACAAGAAATTATCGTTTAACACTTAGCTATAGTTTTAATAAATCAACCACTGTAAAAAAGAAAGGCCCCACAGCCAACGATCTGTTGAAACAAAAAACGGGAAGCAAGTGATACAAAAAAACGTCCCGTCTTATTCAGAAACGGGACGTTTTACTTTTACGAAAATAAACAGGTTCGTTGACAGTGCTTTTTCTTTTCAGTTTTCTGCTCTGTTTTCTTTTCTGTTTTGTTTTCGCTCTTTCGGTTGATGTTGGCAATGGCAATAACTGCAACAAATGCTAACAGCAACATCAGAATGACGGCTCTTTTCATAACCGAACAATTTAGAATTATAAGTTACGAAGATTTTTTTTCAGAATGCATTAAGTTTTGATGATTGGCTTTGTTTTGATCATTGCTCATGAAAAGATCAATTGCATAAGCAACTTCTGCAGGTTGCTCCTCCTGCGGAAAATGCCCGACAGTAAATAACCAAAGAATTAAAACTTCAGTATTGGTAAATACCAGGATTGTTACATTTGAATAGAAATCGGTTGGTTCAAATAAATATAAACATATGGAGCAAACAGAAAATAATATGAATTTCCACACCCGTAAATGGGTAAAACCAGAGGATCTCAATCCTAACCAAAGTTTATTTGGCGGAAGGTTATTACAATGGATTGATGAAGAAGCAGCTTTGTATGCAGTTATTCAACTGGAGAACCGGAAAGTGGTGACCAAGTTTATTTCAGAGATCAATTTTATTTCGGCACCGGTGCAGGGCGATATTATTGAGATCGGAATTCTTGCAACACATTTTGGCACAACATCCATGACCATGCGTTGCGAAGTAAGAAATAAACTTACCCGGGAACAGATACTCACCATTGATAAACTTGTATTTGTAAATGTTGATGATTTAGGCAAGCCAGTACCACATGGGAAAAAAGAGATCACTTATGTAAAGGACAGATTATAGAAACCCGGTCAGTTACCACCAATCAATAAAACTGATAAATAAAATAATTGAGCTGATGATTGACACTATTATTAAGGTGTCCTTTTTTGTGTTTTCGCTGATTGAGAAAAACTCCTGAATATCTTTTCTCCATAAAAAGAAAGCGAAGGCAGCTTTAATAAAACAAAGTAATAAGAACTCTGTTGTCTCTCCTCCATTAATCTCCCTGTATTTAAAAAATGCATAAGCACTTCCAATTCTTATTGCAACACTTAGAAAATTATCTGCAAATAAAAGTATCCAGCCCCATTTTCTCCTTTTGTATAATAAGTAAAATACAAAGGGAACATACATTAAATTGATAATTCCTGCAATATAAGATGGACTAAAGAAACAATCCCTGCAAATTCCGATTCTTATGAAATCGATTAAAAGTGAGCATATAGTCCAAATATATTGGACTGTAATCAGTAGCAAAAGAATTTTTAACCATTTACCAGTTGAACATTCTCGGTGGGATGAATAATAGGATTAACTATTTCCAGTACACTATCTTTTACTGAATCAATTCTGTCTTGTTTCTTTTTTTGTTTGTCGTAAAGTTTGAAATAATGTTCTTCTGCCTGGAGATATTCAGCATCAGAAATAGCCCGTCTTTTTAAATGATTTGTCGCAGCTTCTATAGCTTCAATTTGGTAATCATCAGGTTTTTTAACAATGATAAGTAATTCAACATTTGAGTAATTACTATAAAGCTCGTCGAAATTCATCTGCATATTTGCAATAAAGAGAATAATTCCTTTAAAACCAAATTACTCTTCATCATCTTCATAAAAAGCATCCTGGCTAAAAAATAGTTTTTCCCAGTTAGCAACTGTTTTATCATCGAGGCACTCAGCTATATCAAACAGTTCATCACTTTTTTTCTTCCATACAATTTCTTCGCCTTCAGAATAGGTTGACACACAAACTGCATGATCACTTTTAAAGTGAACCTTGATCAGCTTCAGCGCTTCATTTTCTTTTTCCTGGATGAGGTAATGACATCCTGTTTCCATTAATTCATACGAATACATACTTCACATTTTTTAATCTTGAACAATGTTAACGGGTAGTAACGGAACTTAATGTTGTCAGTAAATCGGAGTTAGTTTGTGTTTCTCGTTTTTAAGGAATCCGGTACCGGACAAATGTAGGATGATTTGCCCGATTCCGGGGGCGCAAAAATTCAGCTACTGGTTATTTTACAAAAAATTAAAGCTGGCTGATTGAAAATCAACCGGTTGGAGGGAGGGCTTAATCCAGTTCGGTTACCGTAATCTTTTTCCCTTCAAAATTAACCTGTAGTATTTTGATGGAAAGAACTGGCTGGCCGTTCTGCATGGCGGGGCTCCAGTCTTGCTGATTCATCCATAGTTTCAGCTCATTAAAATTGGGGCGAACGTTGCTGTTAGGCCTTGCTTCATAGGTGCATACTTTACCCTCTTTATTGATCAGTAAACTGATGGTTATTTTTCCGCCGGCTTTTTTTTGAACATAGTCTTTAAAGAATTTTTCCAGATGACTCTCAAGACTTACCTTTTTATTTTTCCACTGAGCTGTTTGCTGTACACGTATATATACATCATCAAATGGATTTGCTCCAAATTGGTTGCAACTATCAAGACGAAATATTTCCTGTTGCTGTTGTGCTTTTGTAGTAACGCAAGCGAGAAGAAGGATAAAGGAT
>JANMOR010000396.1:0-2066 GCA_031369435.1 Chitinophagaceae bacterium | reverse complement strand
ATTGTGATCAGTTCTTTATTGATCATTTCCGGCATTGCCTTGTATAAAAAAATCAAACCACAGTTTAGCAGGATAGGTTATCCTCCTTTGTTTGTTCGGATTGGTTTTGTTGGATTGGTTTTTCTGCTTCTCTTTATCAGCCTGAGAGGCGGGGTTTCTAATTCGCCATTAACAATTTCATCTGTTTACTATTCAAAAAACCAGGCACTTAATTATGCAACCATCAATACTGAATGGAACTTATTCAGGGATTACCTGGATAGCAGGAATAAAGTTGATAATCCTTATCAGTACATGAGTAAAGAGGAAGCAAAACAGGTTTGCGACAGTTTATTAATTGTTCCAGATTCAACTAAGCACATT
The DNA here is from genome assembly GCA_031369435.1 of Chitinophagaceae bacterium. Classification (GTDB taxonomy): domain Bacteria; phylum Bacteroidota; class Bacteroidia; order Chitinophagales; family Chitinophagaceae; genus Lacibacter. Next base: position 1,703 of record JANMOR010000396.1, on the reverse strand, counting down.
CTTACAGTTAACCGTCCAAATATTGTTCTTATCATGCTGGAAAGTTTTACTGCTGATATTATTTCACAACTTGGAGGAGAAAAAGATGTCACTCCTTTTTTAGATAGCCTTATTAATGAAGGTTTATTCTTTTCAAATTTTTATGCAACGGGATTCAGAACAGATATAGGTTTTGTGAGTTTGCATACGGGCTTTCCGTCGCAACCATTGCAGAGTATTTTAAATACTCCGGCTAAAGCAGAAAAACTTCCTTCAGTTTCTTCTGCACTTTATCAAAATGGTTATGCTACATCTTTTTACTATGGCGGCGAATCCGATTTTTTCAACTTCCGGGCATTTATTCTTAAAAAAGATTACCAGCGGTTAACAGATATACGTGACTTTGAAAAAAAGGATATCAATTCAAAATGGGGCGCACATGATGGGGTGGTTCTGAAACGGATGATAGAGGATTTACGAAACGAACCGCAGCCTTTCTTCTCAGCAATCATAACATTGAGCAATCACGAGCCATTTGAATTGCCTGTTGAAAGTAAATTTCCAGGCAATGATCTTGCCAATAAATTCAGAAGTGCAGCCTTCTATACCGATCAGAGTTTGAAAGAATTTTTTACAGCGGCATTAAAAGAGAGTTGGTATGACAGCACTTTATTCGTTGTTGTAGCAGATCACGGTCACCGCCTGCCAAAAAATGAAAATGAAATATATATGCCGCAACGTTCGCATATACCATTACTTTTTTTTGGAAATGTATTGCAGCCATCTTTCAGGGGTAAGGTATTAAATAAAGTAGGCTCACAAACTGATTTGCCTGCAACATTACTTGCACAGTTAGGAATTCAGCATCATGAATTTTACTGGAGTAAGAATTTAATGAATCCCTTTTCGAAAGAGTTTGCATTCAATAGTTATAATAATGGGTTTGTATGGATGGGAAAAGAACAACAGATTGGTTTCGATAATAACAGTAAAAAAATTAATTACCGGGCATCAGCAAACAAGCCGGTCAGTTTGCTTCTCCGCTGCGGGCAAGCCTATTTACAAACAGTTTATCAGGAGTACCTTTCTTATTAGCGTAAACAGTTCAGAGAATCAATTCAATTGGATTAAATGATTTTCTTACCTTTCTTTTTCAATTGCTGAAGTTGGAACTGCTGCAAAAAGCTATCAATACGATTTCTCTTCTTTCGCCTGAAAGCAACCGGGCTTTTCTTTCCGAATGGGAACAATGGACTTTGCCAAAAGATCATTATCTAATCAGGGAGAAGCAAGTTGCCGATTATATTTTCTTCATCAGGAAAGGTGTTGCCCGTATTTATTATTACAAGAATGGGAAAGAGATTACAGAATGGATTGCCATGGATGAACAGTTCTTTCTTTCTATCACCAGTTTTTTTCTAAGAACACCCAGTCATTTAATTATTCAGGTCATTGAACCATCTGAAGTAATGGGGATTCATTACAATAACCTCATCAAACTTGCGGGGCAATATCATGATATTGAAACACTGTTCAGGAAGATGATGACAGCTTCATTAATTCTTTCACAGCAGCGCATGGATTCTATCCAGTTTGAAACAGCACATCAACGGTATGAGAAACTGATAAAAGAAACGCCGGGCATTGTGCAGCGGGTACCGGTTTCTTATATCGCCTCTTTCCTCGGAGTTACATTGGAAACACTGAGTCGGATCAGATCAGGG
>JANMOR010000391.1:0-4799 GCA_031369435.1 Chitinophagaceae bacterium | reverse complement strand
CCCTGATCTGGTTTTCCCATTGACCGCTCCATTCTAAAAAATATCCTTTAGGTAATTTTGTAATCATCTGATTTAATTTTTCCTGCACTTCTTTTACAGTACTTCCAAGATCCCTTTCTCTTACATTAAATAATACTGTTCCTCGCAGCATTGCATTTTCTGAATTGATCATGGGTGGCCCATCACTAAAACGTATATCGGCTACAGCTTCCAAAGGAACAGGACCGAAGTTCATGGTTTGCACCTGCAACCTTTTTAATGACTGGATATTATTGCGGAAGTCCTGTCCATATCTTGCATTTACTGAAAAACGTTGCCGCCCTTCTATGGTGGTAGTTAATTTCATACCACCCAATGCACTTTCAATTACAAGATTAACATCATCCACACTTAAGCCATATCTTCCAATTTCTTCACGTTTAATAATGATGTCGATATACTTGCCCCCGGTGATGGGTTCAACATAGAGATCTTTTACACCTTCAATTCCTTCGAGTTGTTTTTTGATGGTTTGTGCAAAGGCATAAATACTGTCTAAATTTTGTCCATATACTTTCAGCCCAACATCTGTCCGGATGCCGGTTGAAAGCATGTTGATGCGGTTGATGATGGGTTGTGTCCATCCATTGGTAACACCTGGTATCTGCAGTTTTGCATTCAGCTCATTGATGATGTCATCTTTCTTCATTCCCTTACGCCATTCTTTTGCAGGTTTTAATAAAATGATTGTTTCAATCATGCTGATAGGTGAATTATCAGTTGCCGTATTGGCACGGCCTGCTTTACCCAGCACATGCGAAACTTCAGGAACAGTTCGGATAATTTTATCCTGTACCTGTAATAATCTTTTTGCTTCAGAATTGGAAACATCAGGTAATGTTACCGGCATGAACAATAAAGAACCTTCATCTAATGGCGGCATAAATTCAGAACCTAACCTTGTCATCATTATAATTCCCACAGCCAATGCAATGATGTTGATACTGATGGTTGTTTTTCTCCATTTTAAGCACCATCTCAAAACAGGGGTATAAATTTTTTCGAGATTCCTGGTGATGGGATTTGCATTTTCAGGTTTCAATCTTCCTTTCAAAAAAAAAGAGATCAACACAACGGTTAATGTAATGGCTAATACTGCATCAACCAACAGGATGAATGTTTTTGTCCAGGCCAGCGGATGAAATAATTTTCCTTCCATTCCTGTTAACAGAAATACAGGCAAAAAAGAAGTAACAACAATAATGGTAGAGTAGAAGACACCGGGACCCACCTGTTTGGATGACTTCTCAATAATATCCATTCTTTCCTGCTCAGTTAACGGATCTTTATTTCGTTTAAATAATTTCACTTTAAATTTTTTAGTTTGTTGATTTTCCACCGGATCCTTCGGATAATTTTGCTGTTTGCGCTTCACTTAAATGCCGGTAAGCATTTTCAACCATCACAATACCATCATCCACCACTACACCAATGGCCAGCGCAATACCTGTTAACGACATGATATTGGAAGAAATACCAAATGCCTGTAATAGAATAAAACCAATGGCAACTGAAATAGGCAGTTGAATTAATATCACCAATGCACTGCGCCAGTGAAACAGGAAAAGAATTACAACAATGGAAACTGTGATAATGATTTCAATGAGTGAACCTTTAACTGAGGCTACTGCTTCTTCAATCAAAACACTTCTGTCGTAAGATGTTTTAAATGTTACTCCCTCAGGCAAACCTTTTTCCACTTCTTTCATTTTTTCTTTCACTGCTTTGATGACATTATTTGCATTTTCACCATAACGCATAACCACAATACCACCTACTACTTCGCCCTGGCCATCCATATCAAAAATGCCGAGACGTAAATCGCCGCCCATTTGTACACTGCCTATATCTTTTACACGAACAGGGATGCCGTTGAAATCTTTTATTGCAATACTCTCTACATCTTCTTTGCTTTTAATATAACCCAATCCACGGATGATATAAGCCATATCGGCCATTTCAAATTTTCTTCCACCCACATCATTGTTATTGGCTTTTACTTTGTTCATTACATCCATGAGTGAAACATTGTAGTACTGCAGTTTCACCGGATCAATGACCAGCTGATATTGCTTTTCAAAACCACCAAAGGAAGCTACTTCTGCAACTCCTGATACTGTTTGTAAAGCAAATTTGATGTACCAATCCTGCAAAGCACGTTGTTCGCCTAAATCCATTTTGGGTGCATCCAAATGATACCAGTAGATATGCCCAACACCGGTACCATCGGGGCCAAGCGTAGGTGTAACACCCTGCGGTAATAAACGTTGAGCATAATTCAATCGCTCCAATACTCTTGTTCTGGCCCAGTAAATATCAACATCATCGTTAAAGATGACATACACAAAACTCATCCCGAACATGGAAGATCCACGGATGTTTTTAATTTTGGGAATTCCCTGCAGGTTACTCACTAACGGATACGTAACCTGGTCCTCCATCACCTGCGGGCTACGGCCCATCCATTCTGTAAACACGATCACCTGGTTCTCACTCAAATCCGGAATTGCATCAATCGGGTTTTGATTGATGGAATAGATACCCCATGCAAACAAAAAACCCGATATCAGCAAAACAACAAACCGGTTTCGTAAAGCAATTCCTATTAAAAGTCTAACCATGATCGATGTTTAAGGTACTTATTAATTATTGTGATTTCTCTTTCAGTTTCATTCCGCATTTTGAACATATGCCACCTTGATTACCTGTAACATCACTATGCATGGGGCAGGTGAAATTATTCATCACGTTCACTTTCATTTTTTCTTTGGGTGAAAGATTTAAACTCATACCACATTTTGAACAACTACCAGGTTTGTCACTCATTACCTGTGTATGAACCGGGCAGGTATAATTTTTTACAACTGCATTTTTCATTTCTTCTTTCTTTGAAACCTGCAACTGCATGCCACATTGCGGGCAATGACCTGCTTTTTTCATTATTACCTCAGGATGCATAGGGCATGTATATAATAAGGTATTTCTGGATGTATCTTTTTTTCCGGCTTTATCCTGTGCAATGACTGAAATGTACATGATGGAGAATACTGCCATCATCAGTATTTTAAATGATTTCATTTGATTTGTTTTTAAATAGAATAATTAAAATGTGAGGATTGTTATAACAACAATAGCCCGGCAAACAATTGCCCGGCACGGAGAACAATAAAAATTTTAAATACGGAAAACGCAGTTACGGATATAGACAGCTATTGTACTGCTTCGGGGAGGAGCATGACTGAAGGGATTCTCTTCGGTTACAGATGATAGATCATGTTCAGGGGCTTCGATGAATGATACTGGTGCAGCATAAGAAAACAATTGCAACATTTCAATGGCCGCTGTTGCTTTCTGGTCTTTTTCAATCTTTACCAGCTTGTGTTCATCTTTGCAACAGCTATTAGGTTTTGCATTGTTTTTCTCCATCCCACAAGTGCCACATTTATTTGTTTCACTGTGCCAAAGGCCTAATTGTACCAATTCACCCATGCAATAATGGAAATGCACGGTTGCTCCTACAGTACTGCTGATGTACAAAAAGGCTAATATGGTAATGAGGAACTTTTTCATCTGGAATAACAATATAAAAGTAATTTTTATTTTCTGAAATTTCCTTTAAATGTAAAGTTAAGCTTCCTAAAGCAGGAATAACATGACCAAGCTCATGATTATCATCAGTCCATCTTCAATTATGGTGACGGTGCTCATGGGTAAATTGAAAACTGCACCAAGGCATGCACACCTGATTTTTCTTTTATTCAATACGCTCTGCAGTACACCAATGATACTTACAGTCATTACAAATAATGTTATCCAATTGGTAATTATATGATCAAAATTGATTGCATAGGCAATGCCTAAACCCAATTCAATAAACGCATAGATATAGCCCCAGCTTTTGAAACGTTTGGCAACAATATCGTACATGGCATAACTGTCAGCAAAACCACCCAGGTCAAGAAACTTAAAGAATGAAAAGCTGAGAAAGAAGCCACTCATGAAAATTCGCATGAAGGTCATCCAGTTGATATTTTCACCCGTCCATCCCACAATGAAGGATAACAAAGTGATGTACGCAAAAATGAGCAGGATGGGTTTGTAAGTGGCTAACCAGTTTTTTGTCTGTTCTGCTATTTCATGGTGTTCAATGGCACTGAGCTGATATTTACTGCCAACTCCACCAATGGCATCCTGCAATTTCGACAAACCAATATGCTTACTCATGCTGATGGTTGCCGTTTTTGTTTCTTTTGAAACTTGAACATCGGTTATATCTGCAACAGAAAGCAATTTGCTTTTTACGTTGGCTTCGCAATTACCACAGGTCATACCCGTTAAACTGTAAGTATGTGTCATAAAATTTATTTAACACAAAACTACAGCGGTATTCAAGGGTGCCATTATAGAATTATGGAAACGATTTATAGAATTTAGAGCTCATCAATATTCTTTCTTTTTTTTTCTTTCAGCGATTTAAAGAAAGTAGGAGTGAGGCCTGTTTGTTTTTTGAATTGTGCTGAGAGATGTGCAACGCTGCTGTAACCCAGGTCAAATGCAATTTGTGAGAGCGACAATTCATCATACATCAACAGTTCTTTTACTTTTTCAGTTTTTTGAGCGATATAATATTTTTCAATTGTTGTGCCCTCCACTTCAGAAAAAAGATTGCTGAGATAACTGTAATCATGATGAAGCTGTGCATAAAGATAAACAGAGAGATTGCTGCTGAGTTCTTCTTTGTTATGATGGATCAGTTCAAC
>JANMOR010000385.1:0-1515 GCA_031369435.1 Chitinophagaceae bacterium | reverse complement strand
GAATTGTGCGGCTATTCCGGGCGAACTGATCGAGAGTGAATTGTTTGGACATGAGAAAGGCTCTTTTACATCAGCCATCAAACAACGCATTGGCAAATTTGAACAGGCCAATGGCGGCACTTTATTCCTGGATGAAATTGGTGATATGAGTGTAACAGCACAGGCGAAAGTATTAAGGGCATTACAGGAAAGTAAGATCACAAGGGTTGGCGGTGAAAAAGATATAACTGTTGATGTACGTGTAATTGCTGCTACCAATAAAGATTTACTCAAAGAAGTGGAAGCTAAAAATTTCCGATTAGATCTCTATCATCGTTTAAGTGTCATCATCATTCATGTTCCTTCGCTGAATGAAAGAAAGAGTGATATTCCACTTCTCACCGAACATTTTTTACAACAGGTTGCTGATGATTATGGCCAGGTAAAAAAAGCAATTGATAAAAAAGCGGTTGATGCTTTGGAAAAACATAACTGGACGGGAAATATCCGTGAGTTCCGTAATGTAATTGAACGGCTGGTGATCTTATCGGGTAAAACAATTTCTGAAGAAGATGTGTACAGTTTTGTGATACCAAGAGTATGAGCCAAAGAATTTATTGTATCAGCGGTTTAGGTGCCGACGAACAGGTTTTTTCAAAACTGCATTTACTCGATACAGAGCTAATCTTTCTTAAATGGTTAGTCCCACAAAAAGAGGAACTAATTACATCCTATGCAAAACGGATGTTTGAACAGGTAAAAGATGAACACCCTGTTATGATGGGCGTTTCATTTGGAGGAATCATCTCTATTGAAATCGCCAATCTTTTCCAGGTATCAAAGCTGTTTCTTATTTCTTCAATCAAAACAAAACACGAACGGCCTATATGGATGGAGGGAGTAGGAAGGCTTCAACTGAACCAATTGATCAATCCAAAATTTTCTACATTATTTTATCCCGTTGAAGATTTTTTCCTTGGTGCACAGCAGAAAGATGAAAAAAAGTTAACGGCCACTTTCAGAAAAAATACAGATAGTTATTATCTTAAATGGTCCATTGATCAAATTGTAAAATGGAAGAATGTAACAATTCCTCCAAACATCACACATATACATGGAACAAAGGATCGGATATTTCCAATAAAGAAAGTATAGGCCGATCATTTGATACAGCAGGGTAGCCATTTCATGATTTACAGCAAAGCTGATGAAATCAGCAGCATTATCAATCATGAACTCCAAAGAACCGGAACCCTTGTTAAATGAAACAGAATATTTTCAGGCTCATTTAAGGGTACAAAACCGAAACCCTTACTTTTGTGAGCATTAAAAAAAAGCAGCATGTCGTCAAGCGAAATCATTTGGATTTTTTTAATCAATCTCATCATTCAGTTTTTACCTGCGATCGGCTTATACGGAATGTTCAAAAAAGCAGGCGTTGAAGGTTGGAAAGCATTTATCCCTTTCTATAATGTGTGGATCATGACAGAACTGGCAGGGATGAGGCGTTACTGGTTTTTTCTGCAACTCATACCT
>JANMOR010000372.1:0-6275 GCA_031369435.1 Chitinophagaceae bacterium | reverse complement strand
TAATTGTTATCAATAAACTGTATTAATGTGTAGAGCGATAAAACATATACCACATGCAATGGTGATTTGGTAACCAATGCAATGATGCTGAATAGAAGCATAGCAATTAACCCACCTACATAAGGAATAATGTTAAGTAATGCCCCTGCAATTCCAAGCAGTATGGCATAGTCAATGCCTATGATCAAAAGCCCTACAGCATTCATAATGGCAATGATCACAAATTCTAAAAATAATCCCACCAGGTAACTTTGAATAATGGTTTTTGTTTCGGTTAGTATCTCCGTTACACTTTCATTATGACCCACTCCAAATAATTTATGTATAAACTCAATAATATGGGCCTGGTAAAACAAAAACATGAAAATATAAACAGGAGTAAGAAAAGCGGTTGACAGCACGGCCCCCAATGTAGTGATGGTGGTTCCAATCACTGTGTTGCTGTTATCCATCAAATCAATTTTTGTATCGGTGATCCAGGTGTTTATTTTTCGCTGACTAATATTAAAGTAGCCCGACACCCATTTTACACATTTCTGCAGTAACTCTTCAAACTTATCTGTGAGTTGGGGCAATGCTTCAATGAGGATACTTGTTTGTGATGATAATAAAATGGTCAGCCCGGTGAAAATAAGAATGGCCAGACCGAGGACAGAAACAATGGCAACAGCCCGGTTCATTTTTTTCTTTACCAGAAAATGCACAACCGGGCTGATGAGGACAGCAATGATGCCTGCATATATTACAGGAAGAAGTATATCCTGCGCTATGGACAACATGCTGATAAAAACATATAATCCAATTAAAAGTAATGCCGCTTTTGCGTAGAAAGGGAATTTAAGATTGCTGTTCATTTATTTTCAGGAGCAAAGCTTAAGCGGATCCAGTATGACCGTTTCCATTCACATTTTCATGTGGCTTATACCTCATCTTGTTTAACAATTTACTACCCACCGATTTAATGACCTCAGGATTTTTTGCAACTAAATTTGTAACGCCAAGCATGAGTAAATTTCCAAAAATCCTGCCTACAGGGGTTCTGGTTACTCCCTTAAATAATTGTTTTAAAACAAACCCTGTTGTAAGACCAACTGAAGTATTTACGATCTTATCTTTTATATCTTCAGAACGCACAGCCCGCTTCAAGGTGTTTTTAAGAATATTGATCGGTTGCATACTACTGTACGCCTCATGAAATTGTTCTTTGAGCAACTTTGCTTCTTCTGCCTGTTTACTTTCCAACTCCAGAATAGCATTTCTGAGATCGGCATCTGAATTGATGTTGTTCATATACAATAATTATTGAAGGGCTTGTTTAATAAAAAAACTGCTGATAGGTTTTTTAATCCACTTATGCAGGAATATATTCAATACAACACCTGCAACAAGGTAAAAGGCAGCAACAATAAAAAAGCCATAATACATTTTACCCAGCAATTCACCCAGCCATATCGCCACGCCAATATTCAATATCAGAATAAAAAAAGAGATCATGACGATTACACTCAGTCTTGATAAGAAAGAGGTAGCTACATGAATGGTTGTTTCTAATACCTTGAGTTTTGATAGTTCGTAAGTTGTTTTTCCATACGCTTCAATTCTCTCGATTAATATTTCAATTTGGCTGCTGGGTTGTTGTTCCATGTTTTTTGTTGCAGTTTAATTCCTGCAATATGCTATTGCAAGGTTAGTGGTTGCCATTAAAGATAGGTTTGATGCGGGCTACTTACAATTTTGCATCGGCAGCACCCATCATATCATCCATTTTCTGCTTTCCTTTATCCATCATATTTGATGCTTCCTTTTTTGCGGCTTCTCCTTTTTCACTAAGACTATCAATAAAATTGTTGAATTTTTCACCCAATTCATCAGCATAGTCTGACCCTTTTTTTGCAATATTTTTCCTGGTTGATGAACCTTTATCGGGCGCAAATAAAATTCCCAATGCAGCACCGGCGGCTACGCCAGCTAACAGACCTAATAATACTTTTCCTGAGCTCATAATAGTTATTTTTAATAGTGATAGAAATTATTCAGGGCATAAAGATGATTGTGTTTTGCTGAATAAATGTTACAGAACTATTGGAATCGTTTACATCATTCACACATCTTTCTGCTATTCTTCTATTGGTTTGCTAATAAAAAATGGTTTCATTTTTTGCCTGATCAAATATTGATTGTTGTTTTTTTTTAGGAACTGGTGCTGCATGTTGTTTGCTGCTGAACGTTTTTTCAACAGTTAACCTGGCCATTAGATAGCTTACTGTTGACTCGGCTCCCTGGTTGAGGTTGACATAATTTTCTTCAAGCCCATCATAGCAACCACCGGTGCAGGGATTGTAAATAACCTGGTGCAGATGATTGTTTCCCAAAAACCAGCTAATGGAAACCTGCAGCCTGTACAAGTAGTCAGGAAGTTTGAATACTTCATAGAATTTACTTAATGCAAGAATGGTATAAGCAACATTAATGGGCTGTTCTCCTCCATTTGCTATTGCAATGGTTTCATTTCCACGATGCAGCCATTTTTTATTGGAGATAACCCGTATGCGTTTTTCAGTAAAGATCCTTGTTAAGAGGAAATCAAAAGATTCACGGGCAATGTCTTTATAAATTTGTTCGCCTGTTGCTAACCATGCACAAAGCATTGCTTCAGGTAATGTACTGTTGGCATAGGTAAGATAGCTTTCAAACCAAAGCCATTTTTTATCTGCCTCATGCCTGTACATTTGTACCAGGCGGTTCGTTAGTTCTTTGATCAGCGACACATGCAGTGTTGTTTTATTTTTTGTGTTATAGTAGTACAATCCTTTAATGATAAATGCCATTGCTCTTGTTGAATGAATTTTGGTAACATTCATTAATGCCTGTTGAAATGTAAGCGAAGCAGCATCAATTAATTTCTTTGGCAGGATATCGCCCAGTGAAATCAGGTAGCCCAAAGCCCAGATGGCCCTGCCATTTGAATCGGCCAGGTTGGTAGTATAATTCTGATCAGTAAACTCTTTTTGATCGTTTACATAATTCAGGAAAGCGCCATCGGTTTGCAGGCAATAATTGATAAACTCATGATAGGTATTAATATACTCCACATCTTCAATGCTCCCGGTTAATTCATAATGCTGGCACATAGCAATCAGTGCCCTTGCGTTATCATCTAATGTATAGCCCGATTCAAGATCGGGTTGATTAAGTTTTGAAAACTGGATCATTCCAAAACCGGTGGTGAGTTTTTTGATGTGATCGAGGTTGATATCAGGCAATGTAAAATGCAAAGCCAACGGAACCTGCCCGGCTTTTTCAAATAACATGGCATGCGAAATTGCTGCATTTTCCCATGCAGTTGATGCCATCCTGTGTAAACCGTTTGAACTGATATTTTTTCTTTTCTGTTCATTTTTCAACAAACCGTTTACAGCTTTTGATAATTGCAATGCATTTCCAAAATCAACAATCATTCCTGCATCTTTTTTCAATACCTCCAATGCATGTGGAATAGGAGTGGAGATGACAGGGCAACCGCAACTGATGGCATAAGAGAACGTGCCGCTTACAGCCTGGTTGGGATCTCTTGATGTAAATAAATAAATATCTGTCAACTGCAGGTATTCCAGCAAATCAGGTAGCGGCAGAAATTGATTGATAAATTGTACATGCTGCTGCAATCCGCTTTTTTGAACTTTGTGTTCCAGCATCAACCGGTATTGTTCACCTTCCTGTTTAAATACAGAAGGGTGTGTTTTACCAATAATGAGGAATATAACTTCAGGATTTTGTTTTACAATGGCAGGTAATGCATCCAATGTTGTTTCAATACTTTTTCCTGAACTGAGTAACCCGAATGTAGAAAGCACTTTTTTTCCGGTTAAGTTATATTTCTCCTTTAATAAGTTTTTGTCGAGGTGTTGTACCAGGTGTGTGCCATGCGGTATAACGGAAATCTTATCTGCAGCAATTTCATATTCATTGACCAGGATATTGGCCGACGAATTCGTCATCACAATAATGGATTCAGATAAAGATGCAATTTCTCTTACTTTTTTTATTAATAGTTCATTTGGATGTGGCAGGATGGTATGAAAGGCCATGATCACCGGTTTGTTAAGGTCTTTCAGGAATTGCAGGAATTCGGGTTCGTTGTTTTTATAAAATCCAAATTCATGCTGAACCAGTATCATTTGAATAGCCGCATTATCATGGATGGTTTTTGCTAAATCGTTGAATGCACCTCGCTTATCTGTATTAAGGATGTATTTAATTTCTTCTTTATAAACATGTTGTTCATTTTCTGATTCCAGCGCACAAATGCTGATGTTAAAAGAATGATTGAATTTTTTATTCAATGCTTTAATTAAATCCTGTGAATAGGTAGCTATACCACATTCCCTGGGAGGGTAGGAGCTGATAAACAAAATTTCAGGGATCAACTTCACAGCAGGCAGGTGCTGTTTAATGATCCAGGATGAAAAAATATTCTGTTGCCCGTTAAGAGGTAAGCTGTTTTTATTATAAGTATTATTTTGCATTTCTTAGTGTGGTTAGCGGGGTAAAAAATTTCAATCTTCCGGTTTAATATTCAAAACAAACGCACCCTTATTCAAGTTTGGCAACTGCCGGCACGGCAACAGCAATTACTTTATCAGTGGTACAAGGTTTGGGTTCACTCTTACTTGCTGATAATTCATTTAACAGCGCCGATAAACTTAAAGAGGCACAGGCAATACGTTCATCGGCAGCGCCATAATAGATATAAACTGTGTCGTCCAGAACAACGGCACCTGTAGGAAAACAAACATTGTTTACTTCTCCTTTCAATTCCCACTTATGTTCAGGCTTAAATAATGCATAAGGCAAACGTGCAATTTCCTTTTGCGGATTGTCAAGTTCCAGTAATGCTGCACAGGCCGAATACACATAACCGTTTACTGTATCATGAACGCCATGATAGATTATTAACCATCCATCAGCTGTTTCAATGGGTGGGCACCCACCGCCTATATAACTTACTTCATGATCATATTTAGGGCAAAGCACAATGCTTTCACTAAAATGCAGAAAATAATTTTGCCAGAATTCAGTTGTGAGTTCCTGTAAATGTTCAACAGCAACAATCTGAATATCGGGCCTTACACGATGAAGGAAATGCAGTTTGCCATTGATTCTGCGTGGAAAGAAAATAACATTTTTGTCCCAGAGCAATATTTTTTTACCCTGTTTTACCAGCATCTGTTCATGCTCATTATAACGGAGATATTTTTCGTTCAGCTTCGCTTTCGATCCTGCAAGATGATTAAATTCAGCATAGGTGATCTGTGGCACAATCAAACCGTATTTATCCCAATGAACCATATCTTTTGAAACAGCCAAAGCTCCCAATGCATTAACGCCATCATAGGCCGTATAAGTAAGATAAAACAGGTCGTCAATTTTTGTAATCCTTGGATCTTCTACTCCATGCGATTCATAATCTGCCTGCGGAAACAATACAGGTGTATCAAATCTTTCAGCAACTTCCATTGGTTTTGTTAAACGGCAATAACCAATGCTTGAATAATTTCCTTTACTCACTGCCCTGTAAAAAAGATGGATCTGGTTATTCTCCATAATGACAGCGGGGTTTAGTACGCCTTCATTTTCAAAACCAAGCAAGGTTTTATTTAACAGCACACCTTCTTTTTTAATTGCCACCATAAAATTTACAAATGATTGAAAGAATGATTACAAAATCAACAACAAATACAGAAGTAATTAAAAAGTATTCAGCACCTGTAAAGTTGAATTACTTTAATACAATCTAATTACACAACATTTTAAATTATTTGTATTATTCACATATCAGGGATGATAAATGCTGTTGTGCCGGGTATTAGTTTGCTCTTCAAAGTCTCCAGACTTTGAAGTTTTATGCACCCTGTCTCTGACAGGGTATGAACTATAAAAAAAGTAGGGAAACTTTTAGCATAGTATAGCTAAGTCTGGAGACTTTGCAGAGCCGGTTTACAATGTGGCGAATTAATATTTTGAGGTACTGGAAAAGGTTTATATTTTACAAAAGAATTTTAAAAATCGAACCTGAATGCGTTTTAGGCAAACCTTAGTAGAAAAGGAACTACAACAATAACTCAACCTTATTGCCTTATTTGAAATGAAAATAGAATACAATAATTTATACACCCATTTTATTTTTACAACATTGCACCGCTTACCACTTATTGCTGAAAAGCATCGGGAACGAATTGAAAAATACATTACCGGCATTGTAAACAATAACGATT
>JANMOR010000759.1:0-1591 GCA_031369435.1 Chitinophagaceae bacterium | reverse complement strand
TTTTATTTAAGTGTACTTACGCCCCTTTTTGGTTGCAGCCACTGTGTATGTTAATTAAAGTTTAACACCCAGAATTTTCAGAACATCATCGCTTCTGTCCAGTTTTGGGTCGGCAAATATAACGGTAATTCCTTCACTTTTGTCTAAAATAAAATCGTACAATCTTTCTGTAGCAAGCCGCTGTACTGCATTGTACACCTTATCCTGTATGGGTTTTACCAGTTCCTGCTTTTTGCGGAAATAATCTCCCTCAAACCCAAAACGTCGTTTTTGAAGGTCACGCACCTGCTTTTCTTTATTAAAGATTTCGTCTTCTCTTTTTTTCAGTAATTCAGGAGTAAGCATGGCCCGTTCAGCATCTAACTGGCGGTATATTTTGTCCAGGTCGGCCTGTAACAGATCGATCTCTTTTTGCCAGGCATCGGCCATATCTTCCAGTTTCTTATTCGCTTCTTTGTATTCAGGAATTTTATCCAGGATATACTTTGTATCAATAATGGCATAGCGCTGTGCATTAGTAACAGCGGCAAATGACAATAAACAGAAAGCAAGAAAAAAAAGCTTTTTCATATCGTGGTTTTTTAATGAATCATTATTCTGGTTCAAATCCAAGCATAAAGGTGAATTTGCTCAAATCCCTGAATCTTGCACCGGGGAAGGTTCTGTCTAACCCTATACCATAATCAAAGCCCAGCAAACCAAACATAGGCAGGAAGAAGCGCATTCCTAAACCGGCACTACGACGCAACTTAAACGGGTTATAATCTTTAATATCATACCATCCATTGGCTGCTTCAAAAAATGCCAGTCCAAAAATGGTGCTGCTTGGGTTGGTGCTTAACGGGTAACGCAATTCCATACTGTACTTATTAAAGATGGTAAAGAACTGTGTAGCCGATGATTGATTGGGGTTGTTGATCTTTGGATTGGAGTTGTCATAAACAGGATAACCCCTGTGTGCAATAATATCAAAACCAATAATACCAAAGTTGTTTTGCATACCTGCATCACCCACCTGGAAACGTTCAAATGGTGTGATCGCAAGATCACTATTATACCGTCCAACAAAACCAAATTTTGCTGAAGCCTTCAACACAAACTGGCGGTTTTTTTCTGCACCCATCGGTTTACCGATTGGTACAAACCATTCATAGTTCAGTCTCCATTTATGATATTCAACCAAACGATATTTTTCAGCAGGATCATCATATTTGGACGCATCTCTTATCAACGACCATGGTGGCGTAAACGTAGCCGTTAGTGAAAAATTAGAACCTGATCTTGGAAAAGTAGGTTGATCAACACTTGAACGGATGATCTGGAACTTGATGTTGATATTGTTTGAAACACCACTATCCAGTTCAGGGAAAATAGGATAGTCTTTTAATTTATACTGTGTGTAGTTAACCGATGTAATCAGGTTGAAATAATCATCAGGCCATTTTAATTGTTTACCTAACGATACACTTGCACCAAAAGTACGCAAGTACTGGTTGTCGGCTTTTTGGCGTGTTGGCAATCCAGTAAGCGGATCAAACGCATTCGCCAGTTTGGTGCGGAACAAACTCACCGAGGCAGGCCGCGAGATCAT
>JANMOR010000312.1:0-2425 GCA_031369435.1 Chitinophagaceae bacterium | reverse complement strand
ATTTCAGTGGTTCCTGAGTTACTCGAAAGTCCGTTGAATCACAGCATTATGAAACGGGCTAAAGACAAAGGTCTGCTTCAGGTAACTGTGCATCATCTCCGCAAGTGGGCCGTGAATGAATACGGGCAGGTTGATGATTATCAATATGGCGGTGGCGCCGGCATGGTAATGATGTGTGAGCCGTTGGAAAAAGCCATCAACGAATTGCAACAGGAAAAAAAATTTGATGAAATTATTTTTCTTACCCCCGATGGCGAGCAACTCAACCAACAAACTGCCAATCAACTTTCACTCAAAGAAAATATCTTATTGATCTGCGGACATTATAAAGGCATAGATGAACGCATCCGTGAACATTATGTAACCAAAGAAATTTCGATTGGTGATTATGTATTGAGTGGTGGCGAATTAGCTGCTGCTGTATTGGTGGATGCAATTGGCCGTTTGATCCCGGGTGTGTTGAATGATGAAACTTCTGCATTAACCGATTCTTTCCAGGACAATCTCTTAGCTCCACCCGTTTATACCAGGCCTGTTGATTACAATGGATGGAAAGTGCCGGATATTTTATTAAGTGGCGATTTAAAAAAAATTGAAGAGTGGCGTTTTGAACAATCTGTTGAACGAACTAAACAACGCCGGCCTGATTTGCTGGATGAAGAATAGATCATGGTTCAAAAAGAAATACTTTTAAATCATCAATGAGTAAGGGCCGGTCGCTCTCTGCGTTCCAGCAATAGACTGCAACACGGTCAAACTCTTCAGGCAGCTTTGCATCAAAATAAATGCGTTTGGTTTCATTATCGTTCAATACCCTGAACACATGAACCATATTATATTTTACAGTGCTGTCGCCTTTATAAAACTTTACGATGAATTGCGTCATCCTCCAGGTATTCCATTCTTTTCGTTCAGTACGGAAAGTTGCAGAAATACGAATCCAATGATTTTTTTTCTTTGGAACTGTAAAAAAATATTCAGGTGTTGTCTGTTTCTCTTTGTTCAGGAATAAACTTTTTCCTGAAATGGCATACAATGCAGTTGCATGTT
The DNA here is from genome assembly GCA_031369435.1 of Chitinophagaceae bacterium. Classification (GTDB taxonomy): domain Bacteria; phylum Bacteroidota; class Bacteroidia; order Chitinophagales; family Chitinophagaceae; genus Lacibacter. The sequence continues at coordinate 1,375 of JANMOR010000312.1, read as the reverse complement.
CATCTGATTCGTTGTCAAAGTTGTTAGCATAAATTTCTGTAGATGATGTCGGTACTCCCTTGAATTGTTCTGTTCTGTCGAGAAGCAACTGAACGTTCTCATCAACTTTATATTGAAATAAGATTGCTTTGAGATAGGCATCCGTCATTTCACCTGCACGGTATAATCCTCCAAGATGAGCCTGGCTTGTTAACCAGAAATTATGATAGGCGCATAACAACAAAAAAGCTCCTGCAATCACTTTCAGATATAATTTACTTTTCAACAACACATCCAGCAAAGCAGCAATGGCTATTGCAAGTACAGGATAGGATTGTATCATCGCTCTCATCCCCAGGCTTCCGCCATACCACCATATATCCCAGGCAAAACAGATATAAATAAACAAGGCGCTGAATGTTACAACGGTCCAGAAAAGTTGTTTATGCTTTTTATATAAAAAAGGAAGACCAATAAAAAACAGGGTCATTACCGGTGTGTAGGTCAGCCATCCATTGTTTGAACTGAACATGCCTTTATACAAATGCGGATGAAGCCAGCTAAAACCCTGTTCCTGGTAACTGTAAACGATCCATTCACCACTGCTGTATTTCCAGTAAAGCAATTGGATAAACACAAATGCAAACAGGCAGAAGCCTGCAGCCAGTAGATATTTAAACTGTTTCAAAAAGAATGTCAACCGTTGCTGAACTGCTGCTATTGAATCAATCCCCCACAATAAAGGAATGAGGATGCTGATGATTTCTGTTGGCCGTGTAAGTGTTGCCAGGCCAACAAAACCACCGATCAGCGAAGCTTTGATCAGCGATGGTTTTTTATAAAATTGAATGGTGGTCCATATCAATAAACAATACAATGTAAATAAACTGTTATGCGTCATGCCTGTATCAATGGAAGCATAGTTGAGATAGTTGGTAGCAAAAACAATAATCAATAAGGTTATAGCAGTTGCTGTATCTGAAAAATAAGTCAATAAAACTTTATGCAGAAACCAGATACCAATGATTGCCAGCAACATCATACCCAAACTGATGGATAATTGATAGGGATAAGAAAACCCATCTGCAGGATAAGAAGATGAAAATTTTGTATACAGATGAGCCACTGTAAAAAAGGGCAACATCATCAACGCCTGTCCTGCCGGGTATTTCATTACATAATTACCGGATGAATGCAGGAAGGCCTGTTGAAAATCGGGAGTGGGTTGATATTTGGTAAGGATGCTGTCTTTAAATGCACATTGTTTAAGGTCCTTATAAATAAATGTTGCAGGCAAATACATATAATAACCTGACACATCCCAGCTGATGGTTGCTTCACTGTGAGGTTTATTCCACTTGGGATAATAGAAGATACCTGTAAAAAGGATCAACGC